>JANOPV010000266.1:0-2174 GCA_031422035.1 Sphingomonas sp.
CGAGGATGCGCGCGCGTTGCTGCTGGCGGGCGCGGACAAGGTTGCAGTCAACAGCGCTGCTGTGGCTCGGCCAGAGGTGGTGGCGGATATCGCAGAGCGTTTTGGCAGCCAGTGTGTGGTGGCCTCGGTCGATGCTAGGCGCAGCGGAGAAGGATGGGAAATCTTCACGCATGGTGGGCGCACCCCGACCGGTATCGACGCGCTGGAACATGCGGTCAGGCTTGCCAAGCTTGGCGCTGGCGAACTCCTCGTCACCAGCATGGACCGCGACGGTACGCGCGACGGCTATGACCTCGCGCTCACCCGGGCGATTGCCGATGCGGTCAATGTGCCGGTGGTCGCAAGCGGCGGAGTCGGCAATCTGGACCATCTGGTCGAAGGCGTGACCGAAGGCCATGCCAGCGCGGTGCTCGCCGCTTCGATTTTCCATTTCGGCCAACATAGCATATCAGAGGCCCATGCTGCGTTAAGGGCGGCGGGGCTGCCTGCGAGGATCTAAACGCTTCTTCCTTTGTCATCCCCGACTTGATCGGGGATCCATGGTCTAAGCCCTCGGTTTAAACTTCCACGTCAGGCCATGGATCCCCGCATTCGCGAGGATGACAAAGTGAGGGTTTACCACCTAATCAACCTCGGCACCACCAACCGCCCAATTACCGCACAACCGCCCACGGCCAGCGTATACCAAAGCCCGATATAGACGACGCTGTTGAACGGGCAGTGCAGGTTATAGGCAAACGCGCCCAATCCGCCCGATGCTATCCCAACGAGCCACCCTGCGCGCGCCGGAGACGTCGGGGCACCGCGCCGCAGGTGCAATATCATCGGCACGGCCACAGCAACGCCGCCAATCGCGCTGAACATCAGGCATTGGCCGACCGAGTACATTTCGGCCATCGCATTGCCCATATCGCCGGTCGTTGCGACAATGAGCGCGGCAATCGGGAACAGGAACGCGGCGGCGAGCGCCATCTGCCAGCTCATTTGCAGCTTGCCGACGGCGGGGCTGGCCATGCCCAGTACCGCATGCGCGGTGCCGCCGCCGAGCAACAACAAAATGCCCGAGCGGATCAGAAACATCGCATCCGGATGCCCGGCAAGCACGTCAGGGCGCACACCGCGCATCATCGCCACCAATGCCAGCATCGCGCCCGTAATCGCCGCCGTGATCAACAACGGACGTCGCGGGTTGAGCGCCGTGACCGGCTCCAGATCATCGACCAAGGCGGCGATATCGAATTTTTGTATCATCTCATTCACTCTCAATAAGCGCGGCCAAGCGTTTGAGGCCGCGATGTATATTTACTTTGACCAGTGGTTCCGACTGGCCGCATCTGGCGCAGGCCTCGGCGATGCTGAGGCCGTCGATCTTGACGAGACGGATGGCAAGCGCCTGACCCTCGGGCAATTGGTGAAGCAGCCGGTCGATGCTGATTTTTGCACCGACGACATCTTCATGGCTGCCTTCGCTATGCTGATCCTGCAATTCGTCGGCGGCGTGGCGGTAGGTTTGGCGCAGGCGGTCGACCCAGCGATACCGCGCGATTGCGGCGAGCCACGGCAGGAACGGCCGGGCAGGGTCATAACTCGCGCGTTTACGATGCAGCGAAATCAACGTGTCTTGCACCAGATCATCGACCGCATCGGGCGAAATCTTCTGCGCGAAAAACCGCGTGAGCCAGCGGCCGGTCTGCTCGAGCAAAACCGCATAAGCCTGCTTGTCGCCGCCTTGCGAACGGGTCATCAAGTCACGCAGGGTTTTCTCGCGCGCGATCATTTTTTGGCCAACAGCTGGTCGAGCGAAAGACTACCGCCGCCGCGAATTATCAGGATCAGAGCCAGCGCCACCCAGATCATATGCACCGACCACCAGGCCTCGGGGGAAACGAAGATCTGGATAACCATTGTCATGCCGAGCAGCGCCAGCGCCGAAAGCCGCGTGAATAGCCCGATAACTAGCAAAACGGGAAACAGATGCTCGGCGTAAGTCGCCATATAAGCGGCAAATTCGGGGGGCAGGGGAACGCCTTTATATTCTTCCTCGAACAGGAATATGGCGGTGTCGCTGACCGACAGCCAGCTGCCTTCCTCGACCTTCGTGCGGCCCGAGCGCCAGAATATGCCTGCCAGCGAAATGCGGACAAACAGCAGCATGACTGCGTTAATCCACGGGG
>JANOPV010000267.1:0-1535 GCA_031422035.1 Sphingomonas sp.
CGACAGCTTCTTGGCCTCCACCATCCGGCCATCTTTGCC
Source organism: Sphingomonas sp. (assembly GCA_031422035.1). GTDB lineage: Bacteria > Pseudomonadota > Alphaproteobacteria > Sphingomonadales > Sphingomonadaceae > Sphingopyxis. Next base: position 40 of record JANOPV010000267.1, read on the forward strand.
CGACAGGCCGATGGCGCGGCCGCCCGCCTTGCCGATCCAGTCGACAATTTCCTTATTGATCGCCCCAGAGAGCACCATCTCTGCGACCTTGGCGGTTTCGGCATCGGTCACGCGCAGGCCGTCAACAAAGCTCGATTGCACGCCGAGTTTATCCAACATCGCACCAATTTGCGGCCCGCCGCCATGGACAACAACCGGCTGGATGCCGATGGCCTGCAGCAGCACGATGTCCTGCGCAAAATCCTCCGCTGCCTCCGGGTCGCCCATTGCATGCCCACCATATTTCACGACGAACACCTTACCGGCATAGCGCTGCAAATAGGGCAATGCCTCCACCAGCGTTTCGGCTTTGGCGAGCGTTGCGGGGTCGGGCGCGTGCGTAATCATGCGGGTGTTCCTGACGCATCCAGGCGGCGGCCCAGTGCGACCAGCCCGGTGATGACAAACGGGATCGCGACCAGGCTTAGCACCACCTTGGCCAGCATCTGCCCGCCCATCAATGTGGCGATGGGGAAGACGCCGTAAAAAGCGATGGTGACGAACAGCAACGTATCGACGATCTGCGACAGCGCGCTGGCAATGGCCCCGCGCACCGCCAGCCAGCCGGTGGGTGATGCCCCCGTTTCCGGCCCGCGCAATCTGCTGAATATCGTCACATTGAGGAATTGCGAGGTGCCATAAGCGATAATCCCCGCCACCATCAGCCGGGGGGAGCTGCCGAGGATGGTCTCAAACGCGGACAGGCGCGCGGGGTCCATGTCCGCCGCCGCCGGGAGTTCCAGCACCAGCAACGTCAGCAGGATCGACATCACCAGCGGGACAAAGCCCCAGACCACCAGCTTGTTGGCGGTGCTTTGTCCATGCACTTCGGCCACCGCGCTCGATAGCGCGACGAGCAACAGGAACGGGAAAATCCCAGCCTCCACCGCGAGCCACGGCCCCAGCGCTACTTGCTTATTCCCTAACACCCCCGCCAGCACGACCATGCCGCCATAGATGATCGAAAACAGGAACAGCGAGCGCGTCAGACCTGGACCGGTGGACACGGGATGTGCGGGTGATGTCATAAGCCAGAGCGCTAGCGGATTTTAGCGGAGCGCAAAAGCCCCGCTCTTTCGGGCGGCTTACGGCGCCGGCGGCGCAGGCCGGTGCAGCACGCGTTCGGCGAACAGAGCGGACATCACCGCCTCGTCATTGCGCGCATACCAGCGCGGCGCGGGCAGCCCCGCTGCCCATGCAGCGAGTTCGGTCAGTGGCCCCTGCCCCGATGGCACTACCGGTGGCGGCAAGCGGGCAATGGGGTCGGCATAGGCTTCATCCGCGCTGATGATCTGCCAGCCGCGCGCCCGCAGCGCCCGGATCAGGTCATCGATATATTCCGCTGCTAAATCAGTCTCGTGCAGCAGGATCACATGCGCCGGAGACCGCCCCCAGGTCCGCTGCGCCAGCCCATCATAATAGTCGGCTGCTTCCAGCATGGTTTCCACATAGAGGTC
>JANOPV010000268.1:0-4587 GCA_031422035.1 Sphingomonas sp.
CCACGGGCTCAATCGCGCCCACAGCGCTGGGGTGACGCCCGCGACCATCGCCAGCTCGCCGGCATCGGCCATTGGCGCATCGGGTGTGCGACGGCGCGGGGTGAGTGCTGCATAGGCCTCGTCCTCCGCGCCGCCGGGCAGGGCAGTCTGATTAGTATCGATCCAGTCGGTGCTGCTGGCGGCAATTCGCGCGGCGGTGCCGCCGTCGATGCCCAGGACGACCATCAAATTGATGAACTGGCTGATGGCGAGCGGACGGGCCGCGCCACCGCCCGCCGCATCGCTCACCGCCAGGCTGTTGAGGTTGAAACAATTGCTGCCATCAGTGACGCGGATGCTGCCACTGCCCGACGGGATCGGCACGGCGATGGTGCGGCCATGCCAGTTGCCGCTCAGCAATGTGCGGTCATTGCCCGCAACCTGCGACACCCGCTGCACCGCCAGTTGCTCGGTGGCCAATTGATATAATCGCGCTTGTTCGATGGCGTTGGCACTGGCCCCCAGCCGCGCCGCCAGTGTCAGCCGTTCGAGCGCCAGCGCCGAGACGGTGGCGATTACCGCGACGAGGAGCAATACCGTGAGTAGCGCCGCGCCGCGCTCAGAAGAGGGTGGCTTCATGTCGTGCCCTCTGGCGCACGCATCGCACCCGGCCCGACGAGATAGCGGGTCACCAGCGGAGCGGAGCCACTACGCTCGATGCTAAGCTCTACCGCGCGGGGAAGCTCGTCGGGGCGGGTGGGCGCCCAAATGTCGCGCCACGCGCCGCTGGCGTCACGATAGCGAAAGCGGGCGCTGGTGACATCACCGAGCAATGGGGCCGGATCGCCCGCGTCGGCGCCATCAAGCGCGTCACTGCGCCGCAGGACGATGGTGCCAGCATCAAACGCGACCGAAATGCGGTGCAGCGGTGCACGCCCGCCGCCGTCGTCGCCGGTGGCCGCTACAAAACTGATGCTGCTTGCGGTGCCGTTCATCGCTGGCCGCGGCTGCCCATCGGCATCGCGCCCGGCATGCGGCTGCGCGACGAACAGGCTGCCCGCCAAGATCGCGCGCACCCGTTCCACCGCTGCGCCGTCGTCGAGCCGGACAGCGATGCTGGTCTGGGTGTCGATGCTGGTCCGCAGCAGGGCGACCGACGCCAGCGACAGCATGGCAAACAGCGACAGCGCGACCATCATCTCGATCAGCGTGAAGCCCTTTTGGACGTGCGGCTTCATGCGCCGCCCCCGGCTGGCCGAACCAGGGTCAGCGTTGCCGCATCGCTGCCGCTGCTGGCGGTGATGTCGACCCGGACAATTGCCGAGTCTGCGGTGCTGCGCGCTATCGTGCGAACCGACCAGGCGCGGCCGCCGTTGGTGACAGTCGCGGTGGCGGTGCCGATAATGGGCGCAGTGGGCGCGCTCAAAACATCAACCGCTACGTTCCCCGCGACGATCCGCGCGATGCTGCGCCCGCCCAGATCGGTCGCGGACCGCACCGCAAAGGCATCAAGCCGGATCAGCGCCAGCGCAGCAAGCGACAACACTGACAGCGCGACCAGCATTTCGAGCAGGGTAAAGCCGCGCGGTGTCATCGCGCTTGGCCAATTGCGACATTGCCGGCTGCGTCGATGGATACCGCGCCGTCGGCACTGCCGAGCCTGAGGTCAACCCGCATAGCCCGGTCCGGCAGGCCGAGTCGGTCGAACACCAGCCGCCCTTGCGGCGCGCCGTTTACACTGACGGCGCTCCCCTCGGGCCAATCGGCGCGGCGCAGCATCCGGTCGTCGAGGGCGGCCCAGCCCGCACCACTGCGCACTTCAAAACCATAGCCCGACGCGCTGGCCCACAGGCTCATTGGTCGACCTTCGACCACCGCCCGGTCCCGCAACGCAGCAGCGCGCGCAGCAAAGCGAGCAGTCGCCTCCGTGGCCGAACCGCCGGGCGCGCGCATGGTCAGCACCACGGCGCTGGCGGCTAGGCCGAGGATGACCAACACCACCATCAGCTCAACTAGGCTGAAGCCGCCTTGCATGTGGGGGATATGCTTACTCCGCACCGCTCACGATGTCCGCATTCTCAGCCTCGCCGCCCGGCGCGCCGTCGGCCCCCAGCGACAGGACGGCAAAGGGCGCGCCATTTGGCCCGGGCACCTGCAATTGATAGGGGCGGCCCCAAGGGTCGTCGGGCAAGGACCGGATATAGCCGCCGGGGCGATAGCGGCTGGGGTCGACCAGACCCGCAGGCGCAGCCCGCAGCGCTTGCAGGCCATCACCCGCGCCGGGATAGACCAGGTTATCGAGCCGATACATTTCCATCGCGGTTTCCAGCGTTGCAATGTCGGCCCGCGCCTTGGTCACCATCGCCCGGTCCTGACTAGGCAGGACGTTGATGAGAACGACGGTGGCGAGCAGGCCGATGATGACGATCACCACCATAAGCTCGGTCAGGGTAAACCCGGCCTCTGCCTGTGGACGGCGGCGTCGCGGTAAACAGCGGATGAAGCTGGGCAAGAAAATGGCGTTGAGGAGCAGGCGCATGGGGGAATCGTCTCTCTATAGGCCGGTGAGTTGCTGAAGCTGGAGGATCGGCAGCAGGATCGACAGCACGATCAGCGCGACGATGCCGCCCATCATTACAATGATCGCAGGTTCGAGCAGAGCCATGGCGGTGCTGGTGAAACGGTCAAATTCGCGCTCCAGATAATCAGCGGCGCGTTCGAGCATCAGCTCCAACCGTCCGGAGCTCTCGCCGCTCGCCACCAGATAGACGAGCAGTGGCGGGAAAACATTGGCGGTCCGCATCGCACCTGACAGTGAACCGCCGCCGCGTACCGCCGTGATGATGTCCTCGGTTGCGCCGACCAGCACTCGGTTGCGGATCGTCGGCACGGTCAGGCGCAACCCGTCAACCAGTGGTAACCGGCTCGCCACCATGGTGCTGAGCGTGCGGGCAAAACGCGCGGCGTGGAGGTCACGTAGTAACCGCCCGAGCAGCGGGAGCCGCAGCAGCACGCGATCAAAAATGAGGCGCGGGCCCGGGCGGCGCAGCAACATCGTGGTGCCGAGTGTGAGGGCGATCAGGATCAGCGCCATCAGCCACCAATATTGTGCGGCGGCGCTCGACAGGGCCATGACGATGCGGGTCAGCAGCGGCAATTGCTGGCCCATAGTGTCGAATTGTTCGACAACTTTTGGCACCACCCAGATCATCAGTGCAGCGACGACAACCAGTGCGACAATGGCGAGCACCAAGGGATAAGCCAGTGTAGCTGTCAATTTCCCGCGCACCTCGGCTTGCCGTTCCAGCAGGTCGGCGAGCCGGTCGAGAATGTCTGGCAGCGCGCCTGAGCTTTCGCCCGCCGCGATCATTGCGCGATAGAGTGGTGGAAAGCTGCGTGGCTCACGTGCCATTGCGTCTGCAAGGCGGCGCCCCTCAAGGATGCCGTTCTGGACATTGCCGACGATGACCCGGACATGTGCGGCCTCGCTCTGCCGCGACGCGGTACGCAGCGCCTCTTCCAGCGGACTGACCGAAGTGAGGGTGGACAGCTGCCGGGTGAACAGCGCCAGTTCGTTGCCCGACAGCGCGCGTTGCCGCCGCAAATGGCTCAGGAGGGTAGGGCGGTTGCTATCATCAGTCACGGGCGCAGGCGCGCAGTCGATAACGAACAGCCGTTTCGCGCTGAGCCGCGCTTGCGCCGCCGCTTGGTCTGGCGCATCAATCCGCCCGCGCCGTTCGCGCCCGGCGGGGTCAATGGCGGTATAGCGCCAATCAGGCATCGTCGGTTGCCCGAACGACACGTAACGCTTCCTCGGCCGTCGTTCCGCCCGCCAGCACCAACGCGCGGGCGCTGTCGGCCAGAGTCGGCGCGTGCGCGAATGCGGTCTCGGACAGCGCGGCCTCATCACCGCCCGCGTTGATGAGTGCGCGCATCCGCTCATCGATGCGGATCGCTTCAAACAGGCCGGTGCGCCCGCGATAGCCGCTATTGCCGCAGCTTAGGCAGCCGACCGCGCGGTGGATGATGGCTCCTGCGGCAATGCCAAGCATCGCCGCGGTTGCTGGATCGGCGGTCGCGGGCGTCCGGCAATCGGGGCACAACCGCCGCACCAGCCGCTGGGCCACCACCGCGCGCAACGATGAAGCAATCAGGAACGGCTCGACCTTCATATCGCGCAGTCGAGTGATCGCGCCGATCGCATCATTGGTGTGGACGGTGGACAGCACCAGGTGCCCGGTCAGCGATGCCTGCACCGCAATGTCGGCGGTTTCACGATCGCGGATTTCGCCGACCATCACCACGTCGGGATCCTGCCGGAGGATGGCGCGCAATCCCGCCGCAAAGGTCAGCCCGACCTTTGCATTTACCTGAGTCTGGCCGATGCCGTCGACCGCATATTCAACCGGGTCTTCGACGGTTAGGATATTGCGCTGGCCATCATTGAGCGCCGTAAGCGCCGCATAGAGCGTGGTCGTCTTGCCCGATCCCGTCGGCCCCGTGACGAGAATGATACCATTGGGTTGCGCCAGCGCCGCACGCATCGCGGCATCCGCCTGTCCGCTCAGCCCGAGCGCATCAAAATCAATCCCGGCATTGTCGGTATCG
>JANOPV010000269.1:0-2214 GCA_031422035.1 Sphingomonas sp.
GGGAACTCCGCGCGGTCATGCGCTATCCCCGCTTCCGTTTCCGCCCCAGCCACGCCGATGCGCTGCACGTCGATCTGTCGATCCACGGCTGCACCGCGCTCGGTGATGCGGGGACATACAGCTACAACGACCCGACCGTCCCTGACGGGGATTTCGCTTCGACCCGGTTCCACAACACGATCAGCTTTGATGATGCCGATCAGATGCCGCGCCTCAGCCGGTTCTTGTTCGGCGACTGGCTGGAAGCGGAGGCGGTCGAACCGGCGGATGGTGACGACGCTGCCCAATCTGCCGCTGCGGCGTATCGCGACCGGCGCGGCAACCGACATCATCGCCGACTGACACTGACTGATCGAGCGTTCAGCTGTACTGACAGCATATCAGGGCCGTTCCAGTCGGCGACATTGCGCTGGCGCTTGCCGCCCGATGACTGGCAACTGGCCTCTGGCAAAGTCTCCAGTCCGGCGATGACGCTCGCTATCATGGTCGATGGCGAACCCGCAGTGATAACGCTGGCCGAAGGATCCGAAGCCCGAGAATATCAGCGCCTGTCGCCGGTCGTGATCGTGGAAGTGACAGTCACTGGCCCGTGCACTATCGTGACAACAGGCACTTTCTAGATCATGCACATCCTCTATTTCCACCAGCATTTCTCCACCCCGCGCGGCGCAGCGGGGATACGGTCCTATCAAATGGCGCAGGCATTGCTGCGCCAAGGCCATGGCGTGACGATGGTCTGCGGCAGCTACGGCCTCGGCGAAACCGGGCTGGATCAGCCGTTCGCGCGCGGGCGTCGGCGCGGGCTGGTCGACGGGATCGACGTTATCGAATTTGACCTGAGCTATGCCAACAGCGACGGGTTGCTCAAACGCGCGGGCACCTTTGCTAAATTTGCGCTGGGTGCGGTCGGGGTTGCGTTGCGGGAGCGGTACGACCTCGCCTTTGCGACGACCACACCGCTCACCGCCGGCATTCCCGCCATCGCCGCCCGCTGGCTGCGCCGCAAACCTTATATATTTGAAGTCCGCGATCTGTGGCCCGAATTACCCCGCGCCATGGGGGTCATCACCAACCCCGTCATCTTGTGGCTGCTGTCGATCCTCGAATGGCTGTCCTATCGCAATGCCGCGCGCTGCGTCGCGCTGTCGCCAGGCATCGCCGAGGGGATTGCGGCGCGCGGGGTCGCGGCTGAGCGGATCGCGCTGGTCCCCAATGGCTGCGACCTCGGCATTTTCGGCGGGGCGGTAGAACCATGGCGTCCCGATGGCGTTGGCGACCACCAACTGCTCGCCATTTTCACCGGCACCCATGGCCAGGCCAATGGCCTTGATGCGGTGCTGAATGCGGCGGCGGTGCTAAAGGCACGCGGGCGCGACGACATCGCGATTGCGCTGGTTGGTGATGGCAAGCTGAAACCCGCCCTCGTCGCCCGCGCTACAGCCGAGAGCCTTACCAACGTCCACTTTCACGCGCCGGTGAACAAGGCGCGGCTCGCCGGGCTGATGGCGTCGGCGGACATGGGCTTGCAGATTCTCGCCAATGTCCCGGCCTTTTACTACGGCACGTCGCCCAACAAATTTTTCGACTATCTCGCGGCCGGCCTCCCCGTGCTGACCAACTATCCCGGCTGGGTCGCCGATATGGTGACGGGCGAGGGCGCCGGATTTGCCGTGCCGCCCGATGACGCCAACGCCTTCGCCGATGCTCTGATCGCCGCCGCAGATGACCGTATGCCACTGCAAGCCATGGGTACCGCAGCGGGAGCGCTGGCTAAGCGAGACTTTGACCGCAACCTGCTGGCTGACCGCTGGGTCGCATGGGTGACGCAAGGTGTAGCGGTGGGGGCGCGGCGATGCTGAAACGCCTGTTTGATCTTATGCTCACCATCCCGGCGCTCATCCTGCTGTCACCGGTGATCCTGCTGGTCGCAGCTCTGGTCCGCATCAAGCTCGGCACGCCAGTCCTGTTTCGCCAGCAGCGGCCCGGCAAGCATGGGCAGCCGTTCACGATGGTCAAGTTCCGCACCATGCTCGACGCCGCCGGGCCAGATGGCACCCCACTGCCCGATGCGCAGCGGCTCACCCGCTTTGGCCGTTTCCTGCGCGCCGCCAGCCTCGACGAACTGCCCGGATTGTGGAATGTGGTGACCGGCGACATGAGCCTGGTTGGCCCGCGGCCGCTGCTGATGGACTATCTGCCGCTCTATTCGCCCGA
>JANOPV010000270.1:0-8569 GCA_031422035.1 Sphingomonas sp.
CGTCGCGGCATCCTTGCCCATTACCAGGGCTACGGGGTCGATGGGTTGCCATCGCTGAGAGTTCCGGGCCGTTTCGATTGCCGCCCGCTGGCGGCGGACGTCCGAAAAAACCTAGTCGCTGAAATTCTCTTCGCCGTGTGAGGTTTTGCGCGGCTGTGCTGCCATTGTGCCGCCATGGCCCGCACGATCATGTGCCAGCCGCGACGGAGACGCGCGACATGGAACCTATCCTTTGTTCCCAGGCAGACGCCTGCAAAATGCTCGCCATTGGGAAAACAAAACTGGGCGAGCTGATCAGCAACGGCCAACTTGAAACCGCTAGCATCGGCACGCGGCGGCTGGTCATGGTTTCGAGCATCAAGCGCTTGGCTGGCGTTAAAGTTGATCCAACTGCGGCTGCATAACTATGCCCACCGTAGCCAGAAAAAGTCGCCAGACCGTTGAGCAGCCCGCTGACGCTTTAGCGAGTATCGCGAAGCGATTTAAGCTTCACAAGCGCCTCGCGCGTGAAATGCATGGCGACGGATACCTTAAAACTAGGCCAGAGGAACTTGGCTACGTCCTCAAAAGTGGCGAGTACAATATCGAAATGCGAAATTTGCTAACTATTGCATTCAATTATAGCCTTTCGGAGCATAAAATACTACGAATATATAACTCCGGCTACATTGATCTGAATGGGCTAGATCAACAAAAAGCGGTTTCTCGATACATTCAACGCCATGGAGGAAGCCTTTCCGTTCGTTTGCTTTGCTACGTGGTCTATGATGAAGTTTCTGGAGGTGGCTTGATGAAAAACCAAGCGGTCTTCGACTGCCTTTCGGCTCTAAGGATCAACGGAAAGCTAAATCCGCCGAGGGACTTGCAGCCCGATCTGGATGCTGCTGCTAGAGGAGAGAAAGCCGCATTGGACCGTATAGCCCGTTGGATGCGAGATTTAATCGATAGCAGCGACAAACCGCATGGATGGGCATTTTTCGGCGTTCGACTGGCCTTGATTGAAGGCTCCTACAGACTGTGGACCCGCGATGTCCCGAAGCTACGCAAATTGCCGAAAGTTCGCAAATTGGCTAAGCTGTTACGAGAGCATCCTAGGCTAATGGATTGCGTCACCCCTGTTAAGAAAACCGGGCAAAGCGGGGATTTCGCTTACGTATATCACCGGCCGGGGGAGTTTTGGGATTTGTGACTAGCGGGGGTGGTTGCCGAAAAGCCATCAGCCATTGGATGCTATGTGGAGGTCTTTTGAATTTTCGTGTTGCTTTTTGGCCAGATGTTTTTTCGGAGGCTTTCATCTGCCCTTCTCCATGGATCGCACGCCGTAAGTAGATGATGCACAAAGGCATCTGCTACTGATCCGAGCGCACGCATGGGGGCAAAGTCTCTCGTGCGTATGGGGGCACCCGCCAGCGCACGATCACCTTTGACGGATTGAGCAATCTCGGGAATGTCCATGTGCTGTAACTAGCAATTGGAGGAGGAGTCGCCACCGGAAAAACTGCAATTGCCAACAGTGGCTAGCAGGCAGCGGTTGGCGGCGCGCCAAACGTGTATGAGTCCGGCGCCTATCATCGCTATTTTGACCGATACGAAGAAGACGCCACCAGAGACTTGGACCTAATCGTTGCCCGATGCCTTCAAACCGTGATTTTTGGCTCAAGCATGAACGAGCGCCCGCACACACACGCGGCTTTGTATAAGGAGCGCACTGGTTACGACATTCAATGAGCTAACTCTCCGCGCGTGGATGCTGGACAGCGGGAATTCCCCCCGTCAGTGCCGCCACATCACAGTGCAAGGCTCGGCAAAGGCGCACAAGGGCAACGAACGATAGATTTTGTTCACCTCTCTCAATCCGGCCAACATAGCTACGGTCCAAGCCTGCTTCATGGGCAAGCTTTTCCTGCGACATGCTGATCTTGCGCCTCTGTGATCGGATGCGTTGGCCGAAAATGTCGAGATAGGGGTCCACCCGCGCATTTCGCGCGGAGGGTGATTATCAATCCACGGTGTATCAATCCCGCTGTTAACCTTTTGGTGCAGACGATTTGCTAACGGTTGCGTCCAAGAAAATGCGGTGATGTTGCGGTGGCGGAGCGCAGAATGGTTGTCGAAATCGCTCTTGGAATCCTTTTGGCGGTAGCACTGATCGCGGCGGGTCTTGCCGCCATTGGAGCTTTTGTGAAGTGGTTCCCGGAAGTTCTCGCGTTCGTTGTGTGCGTTGGATCGCTATGGGGGCTGAGTGAAGTTTTTGGCGGTTGGGGGCTTCTCGCTTGGTTCTCGGTCCTGTTCGGCGGGATTAGCTGGTATTCAGTAAGGGAAGAAAAGTCGCGAGAGGCTGCACGGCAACAAGACGAGGTCCGGCTGGCTGAAATGCGAGAGGCTGAGAGAATCGAGAAGTTAGAGCATTGGGCTAAACTCAATCGAGAAAGCGCGGAGAGGCAGCGGCGATATTCAGCTAGTCGATTACAACAAGCTGACGAGGATGGGCAGGCAGCGTTGGCCAAAGAAGCGAGGGCCGCCCAAAGGCAGGCTGATCGAGACATGTGCATTGCAGCGTTGAGGGAAGGCCGTGAAGTGATCGGTATCGATGGCGAAAAAATGACACTCAAAGATTTTGGTATTTTTCATTGATTTGATGGCAGTAGCCTTCGCAGAGGATTGCGATAACGCTATGCCGACGCCGCTAAAGATTAGCGGCTAAAAAAATGTGGTAACCGATGCGTGCCAAGTTGACTGAGCAATCAGATTTTTGCGCGAAGGCTCCCCCCGGTAGCTGCCTAGACTTCAGCGGGTCCCTACCGGTAAAATTCCCCCGCAATGTGGTAGCGAATGTGGGCGACAGTTTGTCAGCTTACACAAACTATTGAATTACGTGCAATATTAGATGTAGTTCTATTCAAGCCCTGCCACCATGATGCACAGGCAGCCGTGCTCTGCGCGCTGACCTAGATCGCGCGCGGGCCCAAAGTGGTCATCCCTCGATGGTTGCTGTGCCGGGGTGATGTTTGTCGAGATGACGTTTGATGATTTTGAGGTTGCGGGTGTTTGACCTGAACAGGAAATCGGCGATGTCGCCGGCAACCGGTATCGCGCCAAGCAGGGTGTCGAACAGGACATTGCCGCCCATCCGCCACAATTGCCATTTCGGTAGTCCGAGATTGTTCGCTTCCCACACGATATAGGCGCCCATTGCAGCGGTAATCAGGTCGCCAAGACCGGGGATGAGACCGATAATGGCGTCTAGTCCGACGGCGCGATTGATACCGGGGATAACAAAACTGCGCTCCAGCAGCATTTCCAGCATCTCAACCCGGCGCCTGATCTGCACAGGGTCACGCGTGTTGATCTGCATCGTTGCGGCGATTTCATCAAATTCTAGGCGGCGCATAAATGAGCATACTTTCGTTCCGGGGACTATCGCGTAATCGGTCCGCGCTATGCTGCGTCAATCGGCAGGCGGCAGCAAGCGAATCACACTATGCTGGCCACGCAAATTAGCGCGATGCCCAGTCAGGCGCGGTGCAGCAAGTGACCAGCGCAATGGCACTGCAATCGGAATATACGCGCCGAACCTAGTCAATCGTTCGTCGGCAGCTGCGACCGCGCTGGCGCGTGCGCTATTGTCGGTGGCACTGGCCATAGCAGCGATCAGCCCGTCGTTGACGGGATCACATAGCAGGCCGCGGTTACACCCCAGCCGACGTAGATACCAGAGCGGGTCGTCCGTGGGCGCAACTTCATCGATGAGGCGTAGGTCGGCGTCTGAAGCCATGCGGACCCGCGCCAGATCAACGCCAATGAGCCCGAGATCCCGCCGCAACTGAGCGAACAGGATGCTCGCGCCAGGTCCACTTGGCAGGGCAAGTCGTATGCGCGGTGATGCTCCGTTTTCAACAGATGCGGCAATAATACGGCGCGCCCGTCGCCGTCGCTCGGCCAACGACATGTCGATCCACGCAGGATAAATTGGCTCGGGTAAGGCCGCCGCGCGCGGGCCAGTGCTGCCGCGCGGGCTGCGGATAGTGGTCCGCGCTGCCCATTCTGGCGCCCGCAGCCGTTCGATGAATGTTGGCCGGTCAATCGCCATCGCCACCGCATCGCGGGCGATGTTGGTGCTGAGCAAGCCATCGTCATCGACGACGATCAACCCGAACAGCCCGTCAACCGGATCACGGCGCACTTCGGCGCCGTCGATGCTGGCGGCGGCTAGTAAGGGCCAATGCTCAAACCGTCCGCCAAACACTGCAGCGGCCGCGTCATCGTCAAACTGCGCTAGCGCTGCCGCCGGGCGAGCTCCCCACAAGATCGCTACCGGAGGCAGGGGTTCCGGCTCACCATCATCGGTCGCTGATGCGTTAGTAGGGGCCGGGGTCAGGAAAATGGCGCGGCCATTGCGTGCAGCTCGCAGCGGCCCCCAACCGGCGTCACGCCGTTGGACGGCCAATGCCGGATGGGCGAGCAGGTCGAGGAAATGCGGTAATGGCCGGGTGAGTCTGATTTCGATGACTTTGGTGGTCATCGCCCGCACCGACTCAACGGCCGCAAACTCACCGCGAATGGACATTGGCAGGTCGCGCGCCTGCATCCTCTGGCCCAATGTCCAGGCAACGTCTGCGGCGACAACGCGGCGGCCCGTCGACCAGTCGGCGTCGCGCAGACGAAAAATATATGACAGCCCATTATCGATCACGGTCCAGCGATCCGCGATGCCCGGCTCGATCTGGCCGTCGCTGTCATGCGCGACCAGGCCGCGAGCAGTTGCATCAAGCAGGAGGGCGTCGGGTGAGCCTAGAGGGGCCAGTGACGGGTTAGGCGCCTGGTGCAGTTCGCCGATCGCGGCCACTCTGATCGGACCGCTGTCGCCAAACAGACCACATCCAGCCAAGGCTAACGACGCGCCAATGACAATAGATGCAAGTGCTGGTGCGGACGGCGGGACTCGAACCCGCACTCCACGAGGGAAGCGGATTTTAAGTCCGCTGCGTCTACCGGTTTCGCCACGTCCGCTCACCCGCACCTCCATTACAGGGTGCGGCAATCGGAGCAAGGGGCACAAGCAACGCTAAGCCGCCATCTGGCGACGCGCCTTAATTGTGTTGCCGAGGCAACAGCACAGCTGTGTGATGATCAAAGACAGCGAGCCCGCGTCGCTGCCGCGTCACTCGGCATTCAGGCGTTCGCGTAGCTCTTTGCCAGCCTTGAAATAGGGCACATTTTTTGACGGCACGGCAACTGCGGCACCGGTGCGTGGATTGCGCCCAGTTCGTGCTTCGCGTGCGCGAACTGAAAAGGCGCCGAAGCCCCGCAATTCAACCCGACCTCCAGTTTCCAGCTGGGCCAAGATGGTATCAAAGATCGTATCGACGATCGCTTCCACCTCAGTCACCCGCAAACTTGGATTCTCTTCCGCGATATGCTGCACCAGCTCCGAGCGGATCATCGATATTGCCCCTTACGCGCGCACGACAAGGGCAGCCCAATGCCGCCCATCGATCATACAATGACCCGCAGAGCCCCCTTACTGCGCCTGTGGGGCGCGCAATCCCTCCGAGTCAGACGGATGATGCATCAAATATCTGAACGAATCAACGGGCCAGCATCGCTTCGGCGGTCCGACTGAAAAGGGGGCAGATCATAACTGACCCACCCCCTTGTTCTGGCGATAAAAATCCGGTCTTGGCGGGGAAATTATCCTTCGCGTTTGGCCTTCAGAGCTTCGCCGAGGATGTCGCCAAGCGATGCACCCGAGTCCGATGACCCATATTGGGCCACAGCCTGCTTCTCATCGGCGATCTGCATCGCCTTGACGGAGAAGTTCGGCTTTTTCGACCGGTCGAACCCAATAACCATCGCATCGAACTTCTGTCCTGGCTGGAACCGCTCAGGCCGCTGCTCGTCGCGATCACGGCCAAGGTCGGTGCGCTTGAGGAAGCCAGTCGCGCCATCTTCACCCACTTGCACTTCGAGCCCGCCATCGCGCACTTCCAGAACCGTGATGGTGACGATGTCGTTCTTCTTGAGGCCGGAGGCTGGAGCAGCCCCGCCAGTCGCAGCAACGGCCGGCGCACCCTTTTCAAGCTGCTTCATGCCCAAGCTGATGCGTTCCTTTTCGGCATCGACATCGAGCACGATGGCCTGAACCATCTCACCCTTGCGGTGTAGCGCAAGCGCTTCTTCACCGGTGATGCCCCAGGCGATGTCCGACATGTGGACCATGCCGTCAACGTCACCGGGCAGGCCGATGAACAGGCCGAATTCGGTCGCATTCTTGACTTCACCTTCAACGGTGCTGCCCACTGGATGATCGGCTTCAAACGCTGCCCATGGGTTGGCCTGTGCCTGTTTGAGGCCCAGGCTGATCCGGCGCTTGTCGCTGTCAACTTCCAGGATCGATACTTCGACTTCCTGGCTAGTCGACACGATCTTGCCGGGATGGACGTTCTTTTTGGTCCAGCTCATTTCGGAAACGTGGACCAATCCTTCGATACCGGCTTCGAGTTCGACGAACGCACCATATTCGGTGATGTTGGTCACGCGGCCCTTGAACACACCGTCAATCGGGTATTTCGCGGCGGCGCCCTCCCAAGGATCGCTTTCCAACTGCTTCATGCCAAGCGAGATACGCTGGGTGTCGCGGTTGATACGGACGATCTGGACCTTCACAGTGTCACCAATGTTGATGACTTCGCTCGGATGATTGACCCGCTTATAGCTCATATCGGTGACGTGCAGCAGACCATCGATACCGCCCAGATCAACAAACGCACCATAATCGGTGATGTTCTTGACCACGCCCTCAATAACCTGGCCTTCGACCAGGTTGAGGATCAGACCGCTGCGCTGTTCGGCGCGAGTTTCTTCGAGGATGGCGCGGCGCGAGACGACGATATTGCCGCGACGACGATCCATTTTGAGGATTTGGAAGGGCTGCGGCAAGTCCATCAGTGGCTGGACGTCGCGGACAGGTCGGATGTCGACCTGGCTGCCGGGCAGAAACGCCACAGCGCCGCCGAGGTCGACGGTAAAGCCGCCCTTGACCCGGCCAAAGATGACGCCTTCGACGCGGCCTTCCTTGGTGAATTCGCCTTCGAGGCGGTCCCAGGCGGCTTCGCGGCGGGCGCGATCGCGGCTGAGCATGGCTTCACCCATCGCGTTTTCGACGCGGTCGACATAGACTTCGACTTCGTCACCGACCTTTAGATCAGCCTTTTGGCCCGGCATGGCGAATTCGCGCAAGGATACGCGGCCTTCGCTTTTCAGACCGACGTCAATGACCGCGAGGTCGTTTTCAATTGCAGTAATGGTGCCTTTGACGACGCGGCCTTCAAAGGCGGTGTCGGCCCCGCCGAAGACTTCGTCTAGCATGGCTGCGAAATCGTCGCGGGTCGGGTGAGCAATGCTCGCCATATGGGTATTTCCTTCATCATTGTTACCGGCCAAGCGGTTGTATCCGCTGGTCTTTTCTCCACGCTGGCGGGATTGCCCCCCTCCCGGGCAGGGAGAGTTAGCGCGGGCCAAAAGAGCCGATTTCCCCGCCCGACCGAATTGCCGGAGCGCGGGTCCTGTAGGCCTGAGCTTGCGGGACGTTGCGCGGGTAGGTGAAAAGGCTCAGGAAAGCAAGGTTTGTGACGGCTAAGCTCGCACTCGCTCCACCGCCGCAATTGCTGCCGCCATGGCTGCGTCAATGCCCATCGCGCTGGTATCTAGTAGGACGGCGTCCTCGGCGGGCTTGAGCGGGGCGTCGGCGCGGGCGGTGTCACGAGCATCGCGGGCGGCGAGGTCGGCGGTGATAGTGGCGAGATTGGCGGCGGGGTCGCGGGCCAGCATCTCGCGCCAGCGGCGCTGCGCGCGAGCATCGACACTGGCGGTGACGAACAGCTTCACATCGGCATCGGGCGCGATGACGGTGCCGATGTCGCGCCCGTCGAGTACTGCGCCGCCCGCTTGCGTGGCAAATGCCCGCTGCCGTTCAAACAGCGCGGCGCGCACGGATGGGTGGATCGACACGCGGCTGGCGAGGCCGCCAGTCGCTTCATCACGCAAGGCGGGATCATCGAGCAGCGCACCGGGAAAGTCGCAGGCGCCCAAAGCATCCGCCGCGTCATCAGGATCACCCCCGCTCATCGCCACCTGTCTGCCCACGGCGCGATAAAGCAGGCCGGTGTCCAGGTGCGGCAATCCGAAGTGCGCCGCGAGGGCCTTCGCAATCGTCCCCTTGCCCGAAGCGGTGGGGCCGTCGACGGCGATGATCATGGGGCGATCATGTGAACTGATAGCCATCAAACCGGACCCGCAGCAGGTTGCCGTCGCGATCAAAGCCAATCTGGATCCAGCCGGGGTTCAGCGTTGCACCGCATTCGACCGGGCCGACATTGCCGGAGACATGTTGCGGATTGCAGTCGATCGCTACCCCGGGGAGGAAGCGGCGGACATTGGCCAGCACCTCTGCCTGCCGCCGCGCGGTGCCGATGCCCAGCGCGCTGATCGGGCGGCGGCCAAATTCGCTCGCGTCGATACTTTTGACCACGACCCTCAGTTCGGCAGGGCTGTCACCCCACAGGAAGTG
>JANOPV010000271.1:0-7385 GCA_031422035.1 Sphingomonas sp.
CCCGCTCGCCACCACGCCGGAGCGCCCGCGCATCGAACTTGCCGCCACGCTGGGCCAGGGCGACAGCTTCACCCGCCTCCTCGAACGCTCGGGCGTTGGCGGCGGTGAAGCCAGCCGGTTGGCGTCGATGGTGTCCGGCGCGATCGCGCTCGGCAACATTCCCGCCGGCACCCGGATGGACATCGTGCTGGGCCGCCGCAGTGTCCGCACCCAGCCGCGCCCTATCGAATCGCTCGCCTTCCGCGCCGCGCTCGACCTGCGGCTCGAAGTGACGCGCGACAATGGCGCGCTGGCACTTGAACGCATCCGCATCGCGGTGGATGATACCCCGCTGCGCATTCGCGGCCGCGTGGGTGGCAGCCTGTATCAATCGGCCCGTGCATCCGGCGCACCGATGAGCGCGGTGCAATCCTATCTGCGCATCATTGCCGGACAGCTCTCGGTCAGCCGCGACGTGACTGCGGGGGACGAATTTGACATCATCATCGCCCATCGCCGTGCCGAAACCGGTGAAGTCGAAGTGGGCGATCTGCTCTATGCTGGGCTGACCCGCGCCGGTCGCCCGCGTTTGCGCATGCTGCCATGGACCGTCGATGGCCGCGAACAATGGTTTGAGGCATCGGGCGTCGGGCAGACCCGCACCGGCCTCGCCCGACCGACCAATGGCCGGATCACCTCTGGCTATGGCTCACGCCGTCACCCGGTGCTTGGCTATCGCCGGATGCATTCGGGCATGGATTTTGGCGCGCCGCACGGCTCGCCGATTTACGCGGTCGCCGACGGCACCGTGCAGATGGCTGGCTATAATGGCGGCTTTGGGCGCTATGTCCGCCTCCAGCATGGCGGCGACCTAGGCTCGGGCTATGGCCATATGAGCCGGATTGCAGTGAGTTCGGGCCAGCGTGTCCGGCGCGGTCAGGTGATCGGCTATGTCGGCTCCTCGGGTCTCTCGACCGGCCCGCATCTCCATTATGAACTCTATCGCAGCGGTCGCCCGGTGAATCCGGCCTCTGTCAGTTTTGTCCAGCGCGCGCAGTTATCGGGTGAGCAGTTGGCCGGTTTCCGCGCGCGGCTGAACCAGCTGACGGCGCTGCCAACTGGTACCGGCGCCGCGCCCGCACCGGCCCGCGCCAATCGTGCAGTATCGCCCACCGGCACGGTCGGGCCACGCGCTGGCAATTGATCGGGCAATTGACCCTGCACCTGATGGCGACTTGTGAAGCCGCCCGGCTTGGGCGATAGCGCTCGCGCCATGAGCCAGTTCCCTAGCCTCCGTCTGCGCCGCACGCGCGCCACCGCATGGAGCCGAGCTCTGGTGGCAGAAACGGTGCTGACCCCTGCTGACCTGATCTGGCCATTGTTCGTCACGACCGGCGACGCGGAGGCGATTCCCACCCTGCCCGGCATCAGCCGCTGGCCAGTTGCGGGCATCGTCGACCGTGCGCGTGACGCCGTGGCGCTGGGCATCCCCGCCATCGCCATATTTCCCAACACCCCCGCGCACTTGCGCACCGCCGACGGGGCGGAGGCCCTCAATGGCGACAACCTCGCCTGCACCGCCATCGCCGCAGTCAAGGACGCGCTGGGTGATGCGATTGGCGTTATCGCCGACGTCGCGCTCGACCCCTATACCAGCCACGGCCAAGACGGGCTGGTCGACAGCGCTGGCGTGGTCATGAACGACGATACGGTCGATGTGCTGGCCCAGCAGGCCTTGGTCCTCGCCCGCGCCGGGGCAGACATTGTCGCCCCGTCGGACATGATGGACGGGCGGGTCGCCGCGATCCGCGCCGCGCTGGAGGGGGAAGGCTTCGCCAACACCCAGATCATGAGCTACGCCGCCAAATATGCCAGCGCCTTTTACGGACCGTTCCGCGATGCGGTCGGCTCACGCGGTCTGCTCAAGGGCGACAAGCGCGGCTATCAGATGGACCCGGCCAACACGCGCGAAGCGCTGCGTGAGGTGGAACAGGACGTGGCTGAGGGCGCGGACAGCCTCATCGTCAAACCCGGCCTCGCCTATCTCGACATCGTTGCGCGCGTGTCCGACGTCTTCGACCTGCCGGTTTTCGCCTACGCGGTATCAGGCGAATATGCGATGATCGAGGCCGCAGCGGCAGCGGGCGCCGGGGACCGGGATGCGCTAATCCTCGAAACATTGTTGGCCTTTCGCCGGGCGGGTGCGCGGGGCGTGCTGACCTATCATGCGGCGGATGCGGCACGCTTGCTCAATGGCTGAAACTATCGCCGAAACCGCGCGTCTGCGCCTGCGGACGTGGGACGACGCCGACGTCGCGCCGTTCATGGCCGCGCTGAATACGCCCGCCGTCATGCGCTGGTTGGGCGGGGTGCAGGATGACGCGGCGTTCCGGGTCACCTACGACCGGATCACCGCCTGTCAGGCCACGCACGGCCACAGTTTCTGGATCGTCGAGCGACTGTCTGACACCGCGCTGCTCGGCTTTTGCGGGCTGAAACGGGTCAACATCCCCGGCGCGCCAATGCCAGGCGATTTTGAGATTGGCTGGCGGCTGGCTGCGGATGCGCAGGGGCACGGCTATGCGCGCGAAGCGGCAGAGGCGAGCCTGACGCTGGCGTTCAACCGCTTTGCCGCGCCGCATGTCGTTGCCTTGACGATCCGCCAAAATACAGCGAGTTGGGGGTTGATGCAGCGGCTCGGGATGACCCGCGCCCGCGACTTGGACTTTACCGACAACCGTTATGGCCCCGACGTGGCCGCCATCATCACCTATAAAATTGACCGAAGGGACTGGACCCAGTGACTGATACCGCCGTGGCCGGGGGGGGCGATCTTTCTGGATCGCGCGCCGCCGATGTAATCGACGTTGCAACGCCAACCGGCGCGCCGCGCTGGCTGTTCACGCTGACCATCCTCGTCGGATCATTCCTGCTCTTCCTCGTCCAGCCGATGATCGCGCGCATGGCGCTGCCCCGCTTGGGCGGCGCGCCAGCGGTGTGGAACTCGGCAATGCTCGTCTATCAGGCGCTGCTGCTCGGCGGTTATGCCTGGGCGCACTGGATTGGCCGGTTTGCGATTAAGCGGCAATATATCCTGCACGGCGGCCTCTTGATCGTCGCCGTCGTCCTCGCGGTCTTCCCGATTGGCCTGCGCGCGATGTCGCCGCCATCGGACAGCGATGTGTTCTTCTTTGTCCCTATATTGCTGATCGCCTCGGTCGGCTCGCTGATCTTTGCGATCTCGGCGCAGGCACCGCTGATGCAGCGCTGGTTTGCCGACAGCGCGCCGGGGCAGAACCCCTATGCGCTCTATGCCGCGTCCAACCTCGGCAGCTTTGCCGGCCTCCTCGCTTATCCGCTGCTGGTCGAGCCCAATTTCCCGCTGCTCACCCAAAGCTGGGGCTGGTCGACGCTCTACCTCGTGCTCGTTGCGCTGGTCCTGGCATGCGGTGCAGTCGCCACGCGGGTCGTTGCCGCGAATGGCATTGCCGCCTCCACCCCCGCCCCGGCCTCACACGAAGGCGCGACCACTGGCCGGCCGACGTGGAAGCGCATCGGCCTGTGGATCGCGCTCTCTGCCGTGCCGTCGGGCCTGATGCTGTCGACCACCACCCACCTCACCACCGACATCATGGCGATGCCGCTAATGTGGGCGCTGCCGCTCGGCCTCTATCTTTTGTCTTTCTCCATCGCTTTTTCCGAAAAGCGGTTCCTGTCGGACATTTTCACCCTGCTTGCGCCGCCGATGCTGCTGCTCTCCGGCGGCCTGACGATGATGTCATCGGGCACCGGCGGCATGCTGATTGCGCTGTCCAGCTTGCAGATGCTGTTCGTCGTCGCGGTGTCGCTCCACGCTCGGCTCTATCGCTTGCGCCCCGCCACCGAGCATCTGACATTGTTCTATCTCATCATGGCGGTCGGCGGCGCGCTCGGCGGATTATTCTGCGCGCTGATTGCCCCGCTGCTGTTCGATTGGGTGTATGAGCATCCATTGTTGGTCATCGCCGCCGCATTGCTGGTGCCGATGCCCGCGCTCCTCCCCTGGGCGGACGCGGTTAAGATGGGCAGCGCCCAGCAAAAGCGCGTTGCGCTCGTCTTTACGCTGCTGGCGCTGGTCATCGGCACATGGCTGGCCCGCAACTGGACCGGCTGGTTCGATAATGTTGAGCTGGCGGCGATCGGCGCGCTGGTCGCCATCGGCCTCCTCACCATCGGCTGGCGGATCCCGTTCATCGCCGCGCTCTGTGCGCTGATGCTCGGCATTGGCGGGCTGGATACGCTCGAACTGTCCACCACGGGCGACCGGGTGCGCAGCTATTTCGGCGTTTACACCATCCGCGATCATGCCGAACGCGGCACCCGCACGCTCTCCCACGGTACCACGCTCCACGGCACGCAGCTGATCACGCCGCGTCTGCGCCGCACCGTCACCAGCTATTACGGACCGAATTCCGGCGTCGGCCTCGCCTTTGATCGCGCCAGCGAGCTTTACGGCGCCGACGCATCCATCGGCGTCGTTGGCCTCGGCACTGGCACCCTGTCCTGTTACCGGGTGCCCGGGCAGCAATGGCAGTTTTTTGAAATCGATCCTGCCATGGTCACCATCGCCCGCGATCAGGGCCGCTTCCGCTTCATGCCAGAATGCGGCGCGGGCGTGCCGATCCGCATCGGCGATGCCCGGCTCCAGCTGCAGGAAGTGCCTGAAAACAGCATCGACCTGCTCGCCATTGATGCCTTTTCGTCGGACGCTATCCCGCTCCATCTGCTGACCCGCGAAGCCTTTGCCGTCTATGACCATGCGGTGCAGGATGACGGCATCGTCCTCGTCCACATCTCCAACCGCTTCATCAATCTGGAACCGGTGCTGCGCGCGCTGACCAATGGGGATCGGGGCTGGCACGCCATGCTACGTTACGACCAGCCCGATGACGCTGACCTGGCGCTCGCCCGCACCGGCTCGATCTGGGTGGCCATGGCGCGCCGTAACGAACCGCTGCTGCGGCTCGCACGGCTGACCAACGGTCTGCCCAACCAGCGCGGCGAGTGGCAGGAACTGAACACCCGTGACCGTGCCCGGCTATGGACTGATGATTATGCGTCGGTCATGCCGCTACTGATCTGGCCGGGTTTTTGAGGTGATTGCGCGCCCCGACGTCTCGATCATCCCGTTTCATGGCAAAACCCCGCAGATCGCCGACAGCGCTTTCATTGCGCCGGGGTGCCGGATCATCGGTGATGTGGTGATCGGTGAAGACGCCAGCATCTGGTATAATTGCGTGCTGCGCGGTGACGTTGACCGGATCAGCATCGGTGCGCGGTCGAACATCCAGGACGGCACCATCATCCATGCCGACTATGGCGTGCCGACGACCATCGGCGAAGATGTGTTGATCGGCCACATGGTGATGCTCCACGGCTGCATCCTCCACGACCGCGCCTTCATCGGCCTGTCGAGCATCGTCATGAACGGCTGCGTCATCGAAGGTGATGGCATGCTGGCGGCGGGTGCGATGCTGACCCAAAACAAGATCATTGCCGCACGCGAATTATGGGGCGGCAGCCCGGCCCGCAAAATGCGCGATCTGGACGACGCCGCGATCTTTGGGATGCGGGCGGGCACAGCGCATTATGTCGAGAATGCCCGGCGGCATCGCGCGGCTTTGGCGGCGTTAGGGACCGCAACTCCGGCCCCGGGAACCCCCTGAAAGTTTTTCTTGTCAACTAAATAGGTTGAGTATAATCTCGAGTCGTTCGGTAGAGATAACGCACGAACGGGAGAGAGACTTATGACATCGCTATTTGGACCGTCGCAGGCGCGACGGCGTGTGCTGGTGCTCGCCAGCGCAATCGGGATCGGCTTGGCCGGATGCAGCCAGCCAAATGAAGACGTGTCGGAAAACGCGACGGAGGTTGTTGCCGCCGACGCGAGTTCCGGGGCGGCGGCAGAGGCGTCTGCCGACCGCAGCGCTGCCGCTGCCCCCGGGGCCAATCCGGACATCGCGCCGGGCGTCGCCTTTGCCTATCGCTTTGCCTTCCGCCTGCCCGATGCGGCGGTTGCAGAGGCGCAGGAGCGGCATGTCGCGGCGTGCGGCGCGCTCGGCCGGGCGCGCTGCCGCGTCACCGGCATGGACTATAATCAGGGCGAGGACGGCCGCATCGACGCCAGCCTCGCCTTCCTGCTCGACCCCGCACTGGCCAGCAGTTTTGCCCGCACCGCCACCGCCGCGGTCACCGCGCTCGATGGCTCGGTTGAAACCAGCAATGTCGGCGGCGAGGATGTCGGCACCGGCATCACCGATTCTCAAGCGCAAAGCGCGCGGCTGGGCGGCGATGTTATGCGCCTGCGTGAACGGCTGGCGCAACCTGGGCTGTCCGCCAATGAACGCAGGGATTTGCAGGCGCAGATCAGCGACATCGAAGGCCAGCTGGGCGATGAGGAGCAAGCCCGGCGCGGCGGCGAAGCGCGGCTTGCGGTCACCCCGGTGGCGTTCACTTATGCCGGGCAGGTGGGCTTTGCCGGGCTCGACCGCGATGCACCGTTCAGCAGCGCGCTGTCCGCCTCAACGGAGAGCTTTGCTAATGCCAGCGCCTTCGTGCTGATGCTCATCGGGTTGATCCTCCCCTGGGCGCTGCTGCTCGGCGGCGGCGTTTTTGCCCTCCGCTGGCTGCGTAAGCGCAATGCGGTGACCCCGGCACCGACCACCGAATAATCCGCTAACCACCCCCCGCTGCATCGCCGCTCTGGCGATGCGGCGGGGTGTTGTTGAAGCGCATGTCAGAAGATCAACCAGAACAAGGCAAAGATCGGAAAGGTCAGCGCTGTGAACAGCAGCCCGATCAACTCTGCGGCGCGCGACAACCGCTGATCACGCTGTTGTGCATCGGGCTCACAGGGCATGACGAGCGCCGCATGCAACGACAACAGGGGCGGCCCCGCGAGCCGCGCAAGTCCGCGCCCGCTCACAAACGCACTCATCGCCAACATATTAGCCAAAGTGGGGATGAGCGACGTCAGGCCGACGGCGGTGATGACGGCCACGGCGACGATGCCTAGCTTATCGCCTGAGCCCGGCTCCCACACATCAACACTATCCGAGAACATCGCTTCAGGGCCATGATAGCCCAACTGATGACTGACGCCGCCGTCCGATGCTAACGCTTCGAGCGTGAACAACGATGCAAGGTCATTAAAGCCAAATGAAACGCCGCCAGCGAAAAACTCCCTTGGGCTAAGTCCGCCCGACAACACACCTTCAAATAAATAAATATAGAGATCTGAAAATATTAATCCAATCGTAAATCCAATTATAGAAATACAAAATGTAAAAATACAAAGTAAAAATACTAATATTAATTCCAGAACTATCATTAAAATCATATTAGTTATGCGCTTTGTGTCACAAAGC
>JANOPV010000272.1:0-6816 GCA_031422035.1 Sphingomonas sp.
GCATACCGCCACCTATGACAGCATGATCGCCAGCTGGTTCGGTTTTGCCGACCAGCAGCAGCTGTTCCCGGCGACCTTGCCGATGGTGGCCGAGACGCCAACGGTGCTGCGCTATGGCGAGAACCCGCATCAGCAGGCGGCATTCTATCGCCCGGCCGGGCCGCACGCACTGGGTATCGGCCAGGCGGAGCAGGTGCAGGGCAAGGAGCTGTCCTACAACAACCTCAACGATGCCGACGCGGCGCTGGAGTTGATCGCCGAGTTTCGGGAGGCCGGGCCGACCTGTGTGATTGTGAAGCACGCCAACCCGTGCGGCGTCGCCAGCGGCGCGACATTGGCCGACGCTTACAAGGCCGCGTTCGAGTGCGACAGCGTGTCGGCATTCGGCGGGATCATCGCGCTGAATGGCGTGATCGATGGGGCGACGGCGGAGGCGATCACGGAGATTTTCACCGAGGTGGTGGTCGCGCCCGATGCCGATGCCGATGCCCGGGCGGTGTTTGCCAAGAAGAAGAACCTGCGGCTGCTGCTGACCGGGACGCTGCCCGACCCGGCGCGCGGCGGATTGGTGATGAAGAGCATCGCGGGCGGCTGGCTGGTGCAGACGCGGGATAATGGCCGGATCACCGAGGCCGACCTGCGCGTCGTGACCAAGCGCGCGCCGACCCCGCAGGAGCTGACCGATTGCCTGTTCGCGTGGACGGTGGCCAAGCATGTGAAATCGAACGCGATTGTCTATGCCAAGGACGGGATGACCGCGGGCATCGGTGCGGGGCAGATGAACCGGCGCGATAGCGCGCGGATCGCGGCGGCAAAGGCAGCGGAGGCGGCGGAGACATTTGGCTGGGCACTGCCCCGCACTATTGATTGCGCGGTGGCGTCTGATGCGTTTTTCCCCTTTGCCGACGGGTTGCTGGCGGCGGTCGAGGCAGGGGCGAAGGCGGTGATTCAGCCGGGCGGATCGATGCGCGACCAGGAGGTGATCGACGCCGCTGACGCGCGCGGGATCGCCATGCTATTTACCGGGATGCGGCATTTCAGGCACTGATTACGCTGCGTCGGGCACCAGCTGGGCGGACGCGGATAAGCCCGCACACCTCACGCACGCGTCAACTTGACAGAGATGTAATGTTGTAACATCCTTCATGCTGTCGGAGGGGTTAGCCCTGCCATTGACGGCACGGCACCCCTTTTCCCGACAGTGGGAAGGAGAGAGCCCATGGCTATATCGTTATTGCTGCTCGCTCGCGGGAAGCGTCCTGCTTTGGCTGACACTCGTTATGGTTATGGGACGCCCGGTGGCCACCGCTGGGTGTCAGCTGGACTGTCGCTGGGCATTGCCGGGGTGGTCGGCAGCGCGCTGGTGCTGGCACTGGTTGCGCCGACGCTGGTTCGCACCGATCCGCCCTTGGAGGGGATCCTGATCCAGCGTGATCCACCGCCGCCGCCGGAGCCCGCCGATCCTGTCGATCAGCCGGTGATTCGGAACCAAACCACCGTCACAACGACGCCGACACTTGTGGATGTGCCAACGGTATTCGATGGGCCAGAGGTCCGGTTCGACCCGCAGCCATGGCAGCCGCCGACCCCCTATGATGGGACCGGAGCGGACGCTGGCGGCGGCGCCATTCCCGATCCAGTCCCCAACCCGGTGTTGATCGGCGCGATCCGCGATCCGCGCTTTGCCGGAGCATTTCAGCCGCCCTATCCACCTGCGCTGGAGCGCGAACGGGTGGAGGGCAGCGCCCGGGTGCGGGTGCGGATTGGTGCGGATGGGCACGTCATCAGCGTCGAGGATGTCAGCTCCACCGATCCGCGCTTTTTTGCCGCCGCGCAGCGCCAGGCGCTGGCCCGGTGGCGGTTCCGCCCGGCCACCCGCGATGGCGTGGCGGTGGAAAGCATGCAGGTGCTGACCGTGCAGTTCCGGATGCCGACAGATTGACGGGCGTGGGGGAGCGGGCACGGCTGCTCGCTCCCCCTCTCGCCAAACTGGCTGGTGCCGCTTATCTGTGCGGCCATGTCCCGATTCTCACCCACTGATATTCAAGGCGGATTCCGCGATTTCTGGGACTATATCCGGGAAGATCGCCCGCATCGCTGGCCCGCGCTGGGGCTGGCGATCACCGTGCCAGGGGTCATCCTGTTCTTTATCGCCGACGCATTCACCCCGCCCGTCGCCACCGGCCCGCAAATCACCTATGTGCAAAGCTGGCCAGCCGACCGATCAGAGTATGATGTCCGCCGCGCCTGGCTCCAGCGGGCGCGGGTCGCAAATGAGCAAAACCGGGCGCGGCGCGCTAACTTCGGAGCCTTTGCCGAGGCGATTGGCCAGACATATGATGCACGGCGAGCCGAGGCGGAATTTGCAATAGCGCTCGCCGACATCGCTGCGATGGAGCGTGAGGTCGATAGCGCCGAGCGCGCGCGCCGCCCGATCCGGACAATCCAGGCGCTGCGTGACCTAGGCCTGGCGCCGACGCCATTGCCGCCGCGCCGCCCCGACCGCCCGCCTGCGCGATGAGCGCCGCGATGGTCGCTGATGATACGCGCTGGATGGCGGCGGCAATTGCGCTGAGCCTGCGCGGGCGCGGCCTTTCCACCCCCAATCCCAATGTTGGCTGCATGCTGGTCAAGGATGGCCGGGTGGTCGGGCGCGGCTGGACCCAGGCAGGCGGCCGTCCGCATGCCGAAGCGATGGCACTGGCACAGGCGGGTGACGCGGCGCGCGGGTCAACTGCCTATGTCACACTGGAACCCTGCGTGCATGATAGCGGGCGGGGGCCAGCCTGCGCCGACAGCCTGATTACGGCGGGGGTCACGCGAGTGGTGATCGGCTGCACCGACCCCGACCCGCGCACGCTGGGCAAGGGGTTTGCCCGGCTGCTGGGGGCGGGGATTGCCGTTGCATCAGCGGGCGATGGCGTGTTCGCCGCCAGTCTGGCGATGGCCCCATTTTTGACGCGGGTGGTTTCAGGGCGTGCCTATGTTACGCTCAAACTGGCGACATCGCTCGATGGCTGCATCGCCATGGCGGACGGCACCAGCCGCTGGATCACCGGTGAGCCCGCGCGCCGCCATGCGCATCTGCTGCGCGCGCAGAGCGATGCGATACTGGTCGGGCGGGGGACGTGGGCGGCGGACAAACCGGCGCTCGATGTGCGTTTAGCTGGGCTGGAGGATCGCCGCCCACTGCGGATGGCGCTGACCCTGCACCCGGAGTCGCGCAGTGATTGGGAGGAGGCGGTGCTGGTTGCCACCCCGCTAGCCGCGGCCACCCATCCCGGCATCAACGCGCTGCTAGTCGAGGGCGGGGCGCAGACGGCGGCGGCGTTTCTGGCCGCTGGATTAGTCGACCGACTGGTGCTGTATCGCGCGCCGATCCTGATTGGTGGCGGGAGGCCGGGGCTGGCCGACATCGGGCTGGGCGCGCTCGCCGATGCGCATGACCAATGGCAGCTGCGCGATGCACGGCAGCTTGGCAGCGACCGGATGGAAGTTTACGACAATGCCAAGCCCGCTTTTGTGCCGGGCATCAGTGCAGCGCGATAAGGGGCAGACGCGGACATGTTCACCGGCATCATCACCGCAATCGGCACCGTCCGCAGTGTCGACCAGCGCGGCGACCTGCGGCTCGTCATCGGGTGCGATGATGACCTCAGCACCGTCGCCATCGGCGCGAGCATCGCTTGCTCCGGCTGCTGCCTGACGGTGGTGGACAAAGGCGCGTCTGAAAATGGGGGTGGCTGGTTCGCGGTCGATGCCAGCGCCGAGACTTGTCGCAAGACCGCGCCCGGCCTGTGGGCCACCGGCGCACACCTCAACCTCGAACGCGCGCTGCGCGTCGGCGATGAACTCGGTGGCCATATCGTCACCGGCCATGTCGATGGCGTCGGGCACGTTGTAGCCATCACCGAAATCGGTGGCTCGCACCAGGTCACCATCAGCGTGCCTCAGGCCCTAGCCCCCTTCGTCGCCGCCAAAGGCTCGATCACCGTCGACGGGGTGTCGCTCACGGTGAATGAGGTCACCGACCAACCCGACGGCACCTGCCATTTCAGCGTCAACATCATCCCGCACAGCTGGGGGGTGACGACGCTGGGCGCGCTGACAACGGGAGCGGCGGTGAACATCGAGATCGACACGCTGGCGCGGTATCTGCGGCGGATGCAGGACGTGATGGGGGCGTAGACCCGGACGGCCTGTAACCGGGGCGGGCATCACGGCGAACCTGAGTGGCCGACCAAGGAGTTTGCCATGCGCGTTTTGCCTGCTCTGCTAGCCCCGCTGCTGCTGTCTATCTCTGGCTGCGGGGCATCGGATACCGTGTTGGACAACAGCGCGCGGGCGCAGGAAACGCCTGTTCGCGCCGCTGGGCTGGTCATTCCGTCGGCGGCGCGCCCAGTGGTGCTGGAGCTGTATCAGAGCCAGGGCTGTTCATCCTGTCCGCCGGCGAACGCCAATCTCAATGCGCTCAGCGCCCGGCCTGATGTGCTCGCGCTCAGTTTTGCGGTGACATATTGGGACCGGCTGGGCTGGCCTGATCGTTTTGCACAGCGCGCCTTCACCGAGCGGCAATGGGACTATGCGCGGGCCAATGCGCGCGGCTCGGTGTGGACGCCGCAGCTGGTAATCAATGGCCGGGCAGCGACGGTGACCGGGCGCGATGCGGGCGATATTGCCGCACAGATTGCGCGGGCTGGAGCGCCGCGCGGCGGGCCAGAAATCACGGTCGCTGCGGGGCAAATACGCCTAGCCGCAGGACCGGCGCTAAGGCCCGCCACCGTGTGGCTGGTCCGTTATGATCCGCGCGAACAGGCGGTAGCCGTTACGGCGGGTGAGAATGACGGACGCACTCTGCCGCACCGCAACATCGTCCGCCAACTGGTGACCATCGGGCGCTGGACCGGGGCGGCGATGACGGTGCGCGTGCCCGCAGGGGCTGACCGGGCCTGG
Source organism: Sphingomonas sp. (assembly GCA_031422035.1). Lineage (GTDB taxonomy): Bacteria > Pseudomonadota > Alphaproteobacteria > Sphingomonadales > Sphingomonadaceae > Sphingopyxis. The sequence continues at coordinate 4,954 of JANOPV010000272.1, forward strand.
CGCAGCGCAGTGCTGGTACAAGCGGGCGCGGGCGGGCCGATCATCGCGGCGCGGCGGCTGGATTAGGGACGGGCGCAGAGGGCATTCCGCCCTTTTCTTTTGCCTGATTTGCATCCAAACTATGGCTCCAACGGGTATGAACCAGACGGTTCAACTGGGTAATAAACGGGGAGCAATCATATGCTGGTATGGGGCAGTGCGCATAAGTCGGTGGTGGCGGGTGATGGCGGGGAGAGCAATTGCCCCACTTGTAATGATCAACGCAGCTTCATCCTGATGCTGACCTATAAGATGCACCATATCTGGTATCTGATACGCTGGGCGACGACCAAGCAATATTACCGCGTCTGCCGCACCTGCAATACGCCCTTTGGCGTTGATGCAGCGGAGGTGCAGGCGATGACCGGCGACGCACCGAACAAGCTGATTCCCGCGTTTGACCGGATTGGCTGGATATTTGCGGCCGGGTTGATCGCGCTGGTAGTGGTCGGTGCGACCATTGCCGGGGTATCGCATGACCGCGATGAGCAGACCTATATTGCGGCACCTGCGGTCGGCGACTTGTATGAGGTGCAGATCAATGAGTTTATCGGCGGACCGGTGCCAGCGGGGGTTCCAGCGGTGGCCTACGGCGTCGTGCGCGTGGCGGCGGTCACGGGCGGGAATGTGACGTTTGATCTGCCCAATGTGGTTTACGACCAGATGCGCGGCGCTGATGAGGCGCTGCGTCGTGAGGCGCGGACCGACGCCTATTACCGCGAGCAGGTGAGCAAGCCACTGGCCGAGGTGCAGCGGCTGCATGGCCGTAACATCATCCAATATATCGAGCGGTAGGATGCGGCGGGGCCTTTCCTTTGCGGCGCTTGGCATCGCGACGGTGGCGGGCGTTCCGCAAGCGGCAACCGCCTGTGTTTTCCTTGCGACCGATGAGATTTGCCTGAACGGCGAGGTCTGCAGCGGACCCGCCTTTGAACGGCAGCGACGCTTTGCCGAATATCAGGCGTGGCGGGCGGATCGGGCGCGGTTGCGGCGGACAGTGACCGCACAAGCCGCCGATTCCACGACCGATTTTGCCGCCGATCTGACCCGTGCACTGGTACCATTGGCGCGGGCCCAATTTGCACAGGAAACGAGCTGTGGGCTGGAACCGACCGAGGGCGACCCAGCGGGCTACCTCCTCGGAGCGGATGAGATGGCGTGGGCGAGCGGCTTTTCCGGATTGCCCGCGGAGCAGCTTTGGAACCAAGGCAATGTGCGACGTCTGATCCCCGATCGTGCGGCGCATCATGCGGCGTGCAACATCGAGTACCGGGGCCGGATCGCTGAATTACTGCGCGACCGGTTTCCCCGGCCGGTGCTCGCGCGGCTATGGCTGTCCATGGCTGAACACGGTTTCGCTCGCCCGCGCCGGAACCTGATGCAATTTACGGGCGCGGGGCGAACCGGACCGCTGGCATTTGGCACCGCCCCCTATAACCGCAACGCCAGCGTCAGCTGGAATGCGCGCGTCGCGGGCGAGTATCGTGCCGTCGTCCGCATGTTCGGACGCAACCGTGACGCACGCGCGGTGCACGCGGCCATCATCGCCGCCATGGCGGAGCGTGGCAGCGGCGGCAGTGAAATGGGCGACGATAGCCTCGTCTGCCCGACCAGCCACGCGGCCTTTGTCGCCGACATGGCACAGGCACGGGTGGCGATCGCTGCCGCACTGGCTACTCCACGCCGCAGAGCGGTGTCCCCGGTGATGCAGCCGAGTTCCGCTCAGTAATGTGAGGGTAGCGCTTGCAGATCACATTGCGGTGTGATATTTCTTTCTCATGACTAGCACCGATCTCATCTCACGCGTCCGGGTCCTCGTTGAAG
>JANOPV010000273.1:0-2690 GCA_031422035.1 Sphingomonas sp.
CACGCCCTTTGGCGTTGATGCAGCGGAGGTGCAGGCGAAGACCGGCGACGCACCGAACAAGCTGATTCCCGCGTTTGACCGGATTGGCTGGATATTTGCGGCGGGCCTGATCGCGCTGGTGGTGGTCGGTGCGACCATTGCCGGGGTGTCGCATGACCGCGATGAGCAGACCTATATTGCGGCACCTGCGGTCGGCGACTTGTATGAGGTGCAGATCAACGAGTTTATCGGCGGACCGGTGCCCGCGGGGGTTCCGGCTGTGGCATACGGCGTCGTGCGCGTGGCGGCGGTCACTGGCGGGAATGTGACGTTTGATCTGCCCAATGTCGTCTATGACCAGATGCGCGGCGCTGATGAGGCGCTGCGTCGTGAGGCGCGGACCGACGCCTATTATCGCGAGCAGGTGAGCAAGCCATTGGCCGAGGTGCAGCGGCTGCATAATAGCAATATCATCCAGTATATCGAGCGGTAATGTGATGCATGGGCGTTGACTATCACATTATGATGTGAAATATCCTACGCCCATGTCTAGCACCGATCTCATCTCACGCGTCCGGGTCCTCGTTGAAGAGGGCAATGTGACCAAATCCGGCCTCGCTCGCGCTGCGGGCCTCCACGCCAACACCTTGCGTGATCTCGACGCGGCGGAGTGGAACCCGACGGCGGAGACGCTACGCAAGCTGGAGGAGTGGCTGGCCTATGGCGCGGATGGCTCCCCGATGGCCACGGCGGAAGAAATCATCGATGAGGCGCGCAATGGCCGGATGTATATCCTGGTCGATGATGAGGACCGGGAGAATGAGGGCGACCTGATTATCCCGGCGCAGATGGCGACACCGGCGGCGATCAATTTCATGGCGACGCATGGCCGCGGGCTGATCTGTCTGACGCTGACCCGCGAGCGCTGTGCGACGCTGGGCCTCGAACTGATGGCGCGGGCCAATGGCACGAGGCATGAGACGGCGTTTACGGTGTCGGTTGAGGCGCGCGAAGGTGTGACCACCGGGATTAGCGCCGCCGATCGGGCGCGGACGATTTCGGTGGCGACCGATGGCGGCAAGGGGCGCGAAGATATTGTGACGCCGGGCCATGTGTTCCCGCTGATCGCACGCGACGGCGGGGTGCTGGTGCGAGCCGGGCATACCGAGGCGGCGGTGGATATATCGCGGCTCGCCGGGCTCAATCCCTCTGGCGTAATCTGTGAGATCATGAACGAGGACGGGACGATGGCCCGGCTGGAGGACCTGATCCCGTTTGCGCGGCGGCACGGGATGAAGATCGGCACGATTGCTGACCTGATCGCCTATCGCCATCGCCATGACCGGCTGGTCGAATGCGTGTCCGACGAGCCGTTCGAGTCCGACTATGGCGGGCAATGGCGGCTGAAAACCTATCGCAACACCGTCGACGGCAGCGTCAATCTGGTGCTGCAGATGGGCGGCATCGACCCGGCGGGACAAACGCTGGTGCGGATGCACAGTGTCTCCATGCACCATGATCTGCTCGGTGCGCCGGGCCCGCGCAAGCGGCGGTTGCAGCGGTCGATGCAAGCCATTGGCGAGGGCGGCGGCGGGGTTATCGTCCTGCTGATGCAGCCATTGCCGGGCTCTGCGGCGGCGCTGGCCAGCCCACCTGCGCAGACTGGCCCGGGAGGCATGGACCTGCGCACTTATGGCATTGGCGCGCAAATCTTGGCTGACCTTGGCGTCCACGACATGATCCTGCTGACGCCCAGTCACAATGTACTGGTCGGGCTGGAGGGCTATGGCTTGCGGGTGGTTGATGAGCGGGCGATACCGGGTGAGGAGGCGGCATAATGGCGCACATCCTGATCGTCGAAGCGCGGTTTTATGACCATCTCAACGATATGCTGATCGCCGGTGCGCGCGGCGTGATCGAGGGGGCAGGACACAGCTGTGAGGTGCTGACCGTCCCCGGCGCGCTGGAGATACCGGGGGCGATAGCGTTGGCGGCGGAGAGCGAACGTTATGATGCGTTCGTCGCGCTGGGCGTCGTGATCCGCGGCGAAACCTATCATTTCGAGGTGGTGTCGAACGAAAGCGCGCGCGGGATCATGGCGCTGACGCTGGACGGGATGGCGATTGGCAACGGCATCCTAACGGTCGAGGACGAAGAGCAAGCGATCCGCCGCGCCGACATGGAACAGCTCGACAAGGGCGGCGGGGCGGCGGCAGCGGCGCTGGCAATGCTGGCGCTGCGGGAGCAGTTTGGCGCGTGACCCATGTTGACGGCCCGGTCCTGTTTACCGAGCGCCTGATGCTGCGGGTGCCATTGGCCGCGGATCTGGACGGGTTCGCTGCCTTTGCTGCCGATGCCGCAACGATGGAGCATCTGGGCGGGGTCAAGACCCGGAGCGAGGTGTGGCGCGGCCTGTGCGAGATGCGCGGCGCCTGGCACATTAACGGCTTTTCGATGTTCAGCGTGATCGAGCGCAAGTCGGGCCGCTGGATCGGGCGGCTGGGGCCGTGGCAGCCCGAAGGCTGGCCGGGCACCGAAGTCGGCTGGGGCGTCCACCCGGACTTTGCGGGCCAAGGCTATGCCTATGAAGCGACCGTGGCGGCGATGGACTATGTGGTCGACGGGCTCGGCTGGAGCGATATTTGCCATACGATCGCGCCGGGCAATGTCCGGTCGATTGCGCTGGCGCAGCGGCTGGGCTCCAATAATCG
>JANOPV010000274.1:0-2224 GCA_031422035.1 Sphingomonas sp.
GAAATAGCCGATGATCGCGCTTGCGCCATAGCCGAGGAGGGGGGTTGGGTAAGGGGCGATGATGGAGCCTAGGAACAAGGTCAGCCAGCAAGCAACAAACGCTAATATGGCTCGTCGATCATCGTCAATGACCTTGCGATAATCGGCCAGCGGCAACAGCACATTGGCCAATACGACAAGCAGCAACGCACGATTTGCCCATGACGATTGCCAAGCCTGCGCGATGACGCCTTCGACAAAAGGCACAGCAGTCAACGGATCAAGTCGCCAGAGAGTGACGATCAAAGCCATTGCGGAAGCCAGCAGCACCAGCAAAGTGGATCGCTCTGGCTTCAACGCCGCCGTCACAGCGGCTGCGGCAACCATCATAGCGGCCATGGACCGGTCAGGCTGGAGCGCTAGCGCGGCGGCGGCGATGAACATTGCGGCACGATGCCAGCGATCATCCGGCGCGCGAGCATAGGCCGTGACGATCAACGGCAGCAGCAGGAAGGTCGGCTGGACGATCAGTCCGTGACCAACACTTACCCAACGCCGGATTCCGTTCTGTTCCACGCCGAACAACGCCGTCACCAGCAGCGCGGCAGCGGCAAGCAGCGCGGGCCAGCACAGACGCAAAGGCAACCAAACCAGCAAGCTGCAGAGCAATATGCCAGCGAACATCGCTTGCGGATTAATATCCTGATAGGCCCAAGGCGCGCCGAAATCGAACAGCCACACTGAACCTATCCCGCACACCCCCATGCCGCCAACCAGCGCGGCCAGCAGGGGCGACGGCGTCCGCCGGTCTAGCCAGCTCATGCTGCCATTACGCGGTTGATGCGACTGCCCCCGCTCACATATGAATCGCCTTGCCCGTCACCGCCATCGCCGCTTCCTTCAGCGCCTCGGCATGGGTCGGGTGAGCGTGACAGGTGTAGGCGATGTCTTCGCTAGTTGCGCCAAACTCCATGGCGACGCAGGCCTCCGCGATCATCGAGCCCGCCACTGATGCGATGATCCAGACGCCAAGCACGCGGTCGGTTTCGGCGTCGGCGATGACTTTGACCAGTCCGTCAGTCTGGCGGTTGGTTTTGGCGCGGCTGTTGGCCATCATCGGGAATTTGCCGACCTTGACCGCGCCGCGTTCGGTGGCCTGTTCCTCGCTCAGGCCGACCCCGGCAATTTCGGGGAAGGTGTAGACGACGCTGGGGATGACATCGTGGTTCACGATGCCCGCGTGCCCGGCGATATTGTCCGCGCAAGCGACGCCTTCATCCTCTGCCTTGTGCGCGAGCATCGGGCCGGGGACGACGTCGCCGATGGCCCAGATGCCCGGGACGCTGGTCCGGAAATCATGATTGATCTCGATCTGGCCGCGCGCGTTGGCGGTGAGGCCCGCCTTGTCGAGCGCGAGGCCATCGGTATTGGGGCGGCGGCCGATGGCGACGAGGACCGTATCAGCTTCGAGCGTTTCACTGGCACCCCCCGCCGCCGGTTCCATGGCTAACATCGCGGTCTTGCCCTTCACTGTAACGCCGGTCACTTTAGTGCCGGTTTTGATCGTGAAGCCCTGCTTCTTGAAAATCTTGTTGGCTTCTTTGCGGATGTCACCGTCCATGCCGGGCAGGATCTGATCGAGATATTCAACCACGGTGACCTTTGCGCCGAGCCGCAACCAGACGCTGCCGAGTTCGAGCCCGATCACGCCGCCGCCGATGACCACCATATGCTTGGGCACCGCAGGCAAAGTGAGTGCACCGGTGGAATCGACGACGATGTGCTTGGCATTATCGACCGCGACGCCAGGCAGCGGGGTGACGCTGGAGCCGGTGGCGATGACGATGTTTTTCGCGCGGTAGGCTTTGCCTGCGACCTCCACCGTGTCAGCGCTGGTGAAGGCGGCGTGGCCTTTCAGCCAGTCGACCTTGTTCTTCTTAAATAGGAATTCGATGCCGCCGGTCAACTCGCCGACCGCCTTGTCCTTCTCGGCGAGCATGGCGGCAACGTCGAGTTTTGCGGTGCCGAAGGTCATGCCGTATTTGGCAAGATGTCCGCCCGCGACTTCATCATAGAGTTCGGACGCGTGCAGCAATGCCTTGGACGGGATGCACCCGACATTGAGGCAGGTGCCGCCGAGCGTCTCCCGCCCCTCAGCGCACGCAACCTTCAGCCCCAGCTGCGCCGCGCGGATCGCGGCCACATAACCACCGGGGCCAGCGCCGATGACGAGGACGTCATAGTC
>JANOPV010000275.1:0-2123 GCA_031422035.1 Sphingomonas sp.
GGGCAGCCCGGCGAAATTTCTTCTATCGAGAAATCAGATCCAAATCGTAAACCCCTTTTTCGATACTGGGTGAATTCAGAACCAATAATTAAGTCAAATATATTTGAAAAATCCGAGTGGGTAATCACCTTCAAGAATATAACATCGTCCACTAATTTCAGGTCAATGATTGCTACCGCAGTTTTACGGTGCGCACTCAACCACAGCTTACCAGTTTTGGTTTTTGAGAAACATATTTCTCCAGAACTCCGGGCTGGATTATTTGCAAATCTCAATTCAGTTGTGTTTGACTTTGCAGGACGGCAAAAAATTCAATCGAACAATTACATGTGGTATATTATAGAGCAGCTCCCCTTCATCCCCCCAGCCGCCTACGCCCGCTCATTTGGCCCCAAGAGCGCCGCTGATATCGTCAAGGCAGCAGTGCTGGAGCTGACCTATACCGCGCATGACATGGCCCCCTTTGCCCGCGATATGGGGCATGTGGATGAGGCCGGGAATGTGCTGCCCCCGTTCATTTGGGACGAAGAACGCCGCCTGCATTTGCGCGCAAAACTGGATGCGCTCTATTTCATCCTTTATGGCGTTTTCGATCCAGCCGAGCCCGCGCAGAGCCGCGATGATATCCGCTATATCTATTCGACATTCCCCATAGTCGAACGGCAGGAAATCGCCGCCCACGGCACCTATCGCAGCCGCGACCTATGCCTTGCGTATATCAATACCCTAATGGCCGGACAGCCCGATGCAGAGGTGGCGGGGTAGGATGAAGCGCAGCGGCGGCATAGCAGGGCGGCCAATGGGGCATCTGACCGTTTTTTGAATGACCACAATCAGCGAAAATATTCGTTTCGATCTATCGGAAATAGACAGGGCATTAGCGGGACATAGAATTCTGCCGGGGGCCTTTTCGGGGGCCTTTTTGTAGGTAACTTAGAATTAAATAAGGTATTTCAATGTTATGTGCGACGCCTTCGAATCCTCTTCTGGCACCAGTTTTTGCGGTCGTTGGGACATGTTCGCATCATGAACAGCGCGACCGGCACCGCACCCGATCCCAACAGCCCGATGGCGCGCGCGACCGCAGCCTATCATGCGGCATTTACTGATCGGCCGACGCTGGTTGCGCGGGCGCCGGGGCGGGTCAATCTGATCGGCGAACATACCGATTATAATGACGGCTTCGTCCTACCGCTGGCGATAGACCGCGGCACAGTTGCAGTGGTGGCGCCCAATGGCTCGGGCCGGATTACCACCATCGCCGCCGATCAGCATGGCGCACTGGACAGTTTTGCGGTGGACGAGCCGATTGCGCCGACGACTGCCGAGTGGGCCAATTATGTCCGCGGCGTTGCGCTGGCGCTGCTCCAGGAGGGTGCGGTCTGGACCGGCGCCCATATCGCCATCGCGGGCGATGTGCCGCTGGGGTCTGGCCTGTCGTCTTCTGCGTCGCTGGAGCTGGCGGTCGGGTCAGCACTGGCTGAACTTGGCGGCCTGCAGCTCAGCCCGACCCGCCTCGCGCAGCTGTGCCAATGGGCTGAGAATCATTTTGTCGGGTGCGCGTGCGGCATCATGGACCAGTTGATCGGGGCCTGCGGGACCGCCGGCCACGCGCTGTTGATCGACTGCCGGTCACTGGCGTGCCAGGCAGTGGCCATTCCCGCTGACGCGCGGATCATTGTCGCCCATTCGGGCATCCGCCATGCGCATGCGGGCGGCGAGTATAATGATCGCCGCGCGCAGTGTGAGGCTGCTGCCCAGCATTATGGCGTTGCAGCGTTGCGCGATCTCAACGCCGATCAGCTTGAGGCAGAGCGCGCGGGTCTCGACCCCCTGGCGTTTCGCCGCGCCCGCCACGTGGTGACCGAAAATGCCCGGACGGTGCGCGCCGCAGCGGCACTCGCGGCAGGAGATATGGTCGAGCTCGGCCAGTTGATGACGCAATCCCACACCTCAATGCGCGATGATTTTGAAATTACACTGCCAGCCATCGATGCGCTGGCAGCGATTATGGCCGCCCCATTGGAGGGCATCGGTGGCGCGCGGATGACCGGTGGCGGTTTCGGCGGCTGCGTCATCGCGCTCGCCCCGTTTGACCGGGTGGACGCGGTTATCGACGCGGT
>JANOPV010000276.1:0-4238 GCA_031422035.1 Sphingomonas sp.
AGACCCTTGCCGATGTCGTCGGGCAGGATCATGTCACCGGCGGCGATGGCGCAATCGGCCGGATGGTTGCGGCGGGGCGCCTATCCTCGATCATCCTGTGGGGCCCGCCGGGCAGCGGCAAGACCAGCATCGCGCGGCTGCTCGCTGACGCGGTCGGACTGCGCTACCAAACCGTCTCGGCGGTGTTCTCGGGCGTCGCCGACTTGCGCAAAATTTTTGCCGAAGCGCAAAGTGCGGCGGGCGGCGGCCAACGCACGCTGTTGTTTGTGGACGAAATCCACCGCTTCAACCGCGCGCAGCAGGATGCATTCCTGCCCTATGTCGAGGATGGCACCGTCATCCTGGTCGGCGCGACGACCGAGAACCCCAGTTTTGAACTGAACGCAGCGTTGCTCTCTCGCGCGCAATTGCTGGTGCTCAAACGGCTTGATGCCGATGCACTGGCCGCGCTGTTGGACCGGGCGGAGGTGGTGGAAGATCGCCCGCTGCCGCTCACCCCCGACGCGCGCGCGACCCTGATCGACCGGGCTGATGGCGACGGGCGCTTCCTCATCAATCAGGCCGAAACGCTGTTTGCGGTCGGCGGGACGGAGCCGCTGGATGCCGCCGCTATGGCGCAGCTGCTCAATCAGCGAGCACCGGTGTATGACCAGGATCGCGAGGGGCATTATAACCTGATTTCGGCGCTGCATAAGGCGATGCGCGGGTCGGACCCCGATGCTGCGCTCTATTATCTGGCGCGAATGCTGGTCGCGGGGGAGGACCCGCTCTACGCGCTGCGCCGCATCGTCCGCTTCGCCAGTGAGGACATCGGCCTCGCTGACCCGCAGGCGCTGACGCAAAGCCTGGCCGCGGCGGAGGCCTATCGCTTTTTGGGCTCACCCGAAGGGGAATTGGCCATCGTTCAAGCCTGCCTCTATTGCGCCACCGCCCCCAAATCCAACGCGGCCTATATGGCGCAAAAGGCGGCGTGGAAGGCCGCAAAGGACACCGGTTCGCTCAGCCCGCCTGCGCATATCCTCAACGCCCCGACGCGGGTGATGAAGGATCTGGGCTATGGTGCTGGCTACGCCTATGATCACAATGCTGAGGATGGTTTTTCCGGTCAGGATTATTGGCCCGAAGGCGTCGCGCGGCAGGCCCTTTACACACCGACGGACAGAGGCCACGAAAAGCGCATCGCCGAACGCCTGGCCTGGTGGGCGGAGCGGCGACAGCCACAGGACCGTCCATGACCACCATCACCGTCGCTGCCCTGCAACTCGCGCTTAACGCTAGCGAAGCCGAGAACATCGCCGCTGTCAGCGACCTGGTGCGCGAAGCCGCGGCGCGCGGCGCCACCATCATCCTGCCGCCGGAATTGTTCGAGGGCCCCTATTTCTGCAAGGTCGAGGACGAAGCGCAGTTCGCCCGGGCCCGCCCCATCGCGTCGCACCCGTCGGTGCTCGCCATGCAGGTGCTGGCAGCGGAGCTCAGCGTCACCATCCCCACGAGCTTTTTTGAGCGCGACGGCCCGCATTACTACAACACGCTGGCGATGATCGGCCCCGATGGCGCAGTGCAGGGCAGCTATCGCAAGAGCCACATCCCCGACGGCCCGGGCTATGAAGAGAAATATTATTTCCGGCCTGGGAACACGGGGTTCAAGGTGTGGGACGTCGCGCCAAATGTGAAGGCTGGCGTCGGGATTTGCTGGGACCAATGGTACCCGGAATGCGCGCGCGCGATGGCGCTGATGGGCGCGGACATGCTGTTTTACCCCACCGCCATCGGCAGCGAGCCGCACGACCCCGGCTTCGACACGCGCCGCTTGTGGCGCAGGGCGATGGTCGGCCACGCGATCTGCAACGTCACGCCGATAGTGTCCGCCAACCGCATCGGCAATGAGGACGGCCAGCGCTTTTACGGCACCAGCTTCATCACTGACGAGTGGGGCGATGTGGTGGCGGAACTAGGCGACAGCGAAACGGGGGTCATCACCGCGACGCTCGACCTGGCGCGGGCCCGCAAAAACCGCGCCGGCATGGGCTTCTTCCGCGACCGCCGACCGGAGCTTTATGGGCGGCTGGTGGAGGATGTTTGAAAGCAAATCTATGCAACTAAGCGCTTGATTTTACATGCTTAACGTGAAGGCCATTTCCAGCCCAATGCCGCTTCGCCCACCACGAATGTCTCGCCAAGATCTTTGTAAAGCTCAACTATGGTGCATGCCCGCTCATCTTTCAGCGCTTTGACTAGACTCGTAGAGTGCGAAACGACCACGATCTGACAATTTTCGGACGCTTTGATGAGCAAGCGTGCCAATGGACCGATGAGGTCTGGGTGCAGACTAGCCTCAGGCTCGTTTAGGATCATCAATTCTGGGGGGCGGGGGGAGAGGAGCGCAGCGGCGAGCAATATATAGCGCAGCGTGCCGTCGGATAATTCGGTAACTGCGAGTGGTCGCAATAGGCCATATTGCCGCATTTGGATATCGAATTGAGGCCCCACCTCGACCACAGCATTGTCAAAAGCGTCTGCAATAGTATCGTGAAAACTCTGTGCATCGCCAATCTCTTGGATTGTCTGGATGGCCGAGCCGATATCCGAACCGTCGCTCGACAAAATCGGTGTGAAAGTGCCGACTTGCGGTTTGCGCGCTGGCGCATCCCTGTCGGTGCGCAGATCATCGTAAAAGCGCCATGCCCGAATGCGCTCTCGAAGGTGCAGTAGCTCAACGCCGTCCGCGTGATTGGCGTATTGGGCGACCATGCTGTCAGAAGCTGAGAGCTTCATCCAACTTTCATCCCATTCTCCCGTGTCGCTGTTGCGTATGCGAACTAAATGACCGCGCCGCTGCGCGACAATGCTAGATGGGCGCATTGCCGCGCCGACCCAAATGGCTTCGGCCTTTATCTCGGGGTCTTGCGAGAAACGCGAACGCGAAGGCTCTGGCAATCCCATGTCAATAGCATAGCTATAATCCTCAGATGAAAATCCAAGTTTCAAACTGACTGGGTCGCTGCGCACCGTGCCTTGAACAGGCACTGACCCATCACGCATACCCCGACTAATTTTCTCAGGGCCCGCCCAAAGTGTCGAGGATAGCCCGCCTTCTGCGGCAAGCGAGGCAATTGCGCGGCCCAGCGCTATCTCCGAAAGCAGGCGCAATGATCGATAAAGACTGGATTTTCCGCTGCCATTCGGACCCGTGATGAGGTTGAGCGGCCCGAGCGTCAATGACACGTTGCGTAACGATCGATAGCCGGAAACTGCGAGCTGAGTAATCAACTGAGGTGTTCCTGTTTCAGACATCAGGCTTGAAAAGTTGCGTCGGGAGAACTTGTCTTACAGGCTATGCCGAAGCAAACCACTACTGAGCGTTTACCGCACCTCCAAAACCTTCCCCCTAAACCCGCACACCTCCACCACCGCACAGCGCCAGCACTCCGGCGTCCGTGCCTTGCAGGTATAGCGCCCCAGCAGGATCAACCAGTGGTGCGCATGACGACGGAATGGCGCTGGCACCCGCTTTTCGAGCTTTGCCTCCACCGCGCTCACCGTCTTGCCCGGCGCTAAGCCCGTGCGGTTGCCGACGCGGAACACATGGGTGTCGACCGCAAACGTCTCCGCGCCGAAGGCGCAGTTCATCACCACATTGGCGGTTTTGCGGCCCACACCGGGCAGCGCCTCCAGTGCAGCACGATCCGCTGGCACCTCGCCGCCATGATCGCGGATCAACAGCGCCGACAGGGCGATGACATTCTTCGCCTTGGCATTGAACAGGCCGATGGTCTTGATGTGCCCCCTCAGCGCGTCTTCACCCAGCGCCACCATCTGCGCTGGGGTGGTCACGGCGGCAAACAGCGCGCGCGTCGCCTTGTTGACGCCAACATCGGTCGATTGCGCGGACATCACGACGGCGACGAGCAGCTGGTAGGTGTTGGTGTACGCCAGCTCGGTCTGCGGCTCCGGGTCCAGTTCCGCCAGCGTTGCAAAGAACGCGAATATGGCGTCGCGCTTCATGGGGTGTCGATGGGTGGCCGTGCAAGCGGTGGCAAAGCCCGCTGCGCCGGATGCACCGCCTTCCAGTTCATCGCATTACGCACCCGCCATTCGACCGACGGGTGGGTGTAGAACAACGCCTCTTGCAACGGGCTGGGGCGCGGGTCGCGATATTCGGCGGTCTTGACCAGCGCGCTGGCCAATGCGTCGGGCAGGCCGACATGCTCCAGCGAATAATTATCCGACTCGCGTTC
>JANOPV010000277.1:0-3090 GCA_031422035.1 Sphingomonas sp.
GCGCTGACATCGCACGCCAGCACCTCACCGCTGACCATGGCCTTGACCGGGCCATCTGCCGCCTCAGCTACTGTCGGCGACCAGCGGACCTGCGCACGCGCACCGCGCACCTGCATCCGCCGGGTGCAGGCATCCGCCCGGCGGTTCTCGTTACGCCCGACCCACACTGGCCGGCTGGCCGCAGCCCGCAGATTTGCGCCATTCCCTACACCAGAGGCGGCCGCGTCAGCCGCCGCGACATTTCCAACATCGCCGCACGCCGCCAGCGCAAGGCTGATTGGCAAAAATAGTCCGGCTACTTCCATCAACTGTTTCATTTCACCATCTTAACACCGTCCGGAACCCACGCAAGACGCACCTTTTCCCTTGGGTTTATGGGCATGCGAGCCTATATAATCGTTATGGAAAATACCGAACCAAATAACCCGCAAAATGCCCACACCAGCGGCGAATACAGCGCTGATTCCATAAAGGTGCTGAAGGGCCTCGACGCCGTCCGCAAACGGCCTGGCATGTATATCGGCGACACGGACGATGGCTCCGGCCTCCACCACATGGTGTTTGAGGTTTCGGACAATTCGATCGACGAAGCGCTCGCCGGTCACGCCACCCATGTCACGATCACTCTCAACCCCGACGGCTCGGTCAGCGTTGAAGATAATGGCCGCGGCATCCCCGTCGACATCCACAGCGAAGAGGGCGTATCCGCCGCCGAGGTCATCATGACCCAGCTGCATGCGGGCGGAAAATTTGAGAATACCACCGAGGGTAACGCCTATAAGGTTTCAGGCGGCCTCCACGGTGTCGGCGTCAGCGTCGTGAACGCGCTCAGCGAACGGCTCGACCTTACCGTGTGGCGTGATGGCACCGAATATTTCATGCGGTTCCTGCACGGCGATGCCGAAGCGCCGCTGATTGCGCTCGGCGCGGCGCCCGTGATTGATGGTCAGCCGAAACGCGGCACCCGCGTAACGTTTCTCGCGTCCACCGATACCTTCAAAAATGTCACTGAGTTCGATTTCGCCAAGCTGGAACATCGCTACCGCGAGCTGGCCTTCCTAAATTCAGGCGTCCGGATAATTCTCACCGATGCCCGCCATGCCGACCAGCAACGCCATGAGCTCTATTATGAGGGTGGCATTGCGGCATTCGTAAAATGGCTGGACCGGACCAAATCCCCAGTCGTTCCGGAGCCGATCTCGATCAGCAGTGAACGCGACGGCGTGGCCATCGATGTCGCGCTAGAATGGAATGACAGCTATTACGAGAACGTCCTCGCCTTTACAAACAACATCCCACAGCGCGACGGCGGCACGCACTTAGCGGCATTTCGCGCGGCGCTCACCCGCACGCTGAACAATTATGCCGACCGCTCCGGGATGCTCAAAAAGGAGAAGGTCAGCCTGACCGGTGAAGATATGCGCGAAGGCCTGACGGCGATCGTTTCGGTCAAATTGCCCGATCCAAAGTTTAGCAGCCAGACCAAGGATAAGCTGGTCAGTAGCGAGGTGCGCCAGCCGCTAGAAAGCCTGATGGCCGACAAGCTAGATCAATGGCTGGAAGAGAATCCAGCGCTTGCCCGCACTGTCATTGGCAAAGTGATCGACGCGGCGGCGGCTCGGGAGGCTGCTCGCAAAGCGCGCGAACTCACCCGGCGCAAGGGGGCGATGGACATCGCCAGCCTACCCGGCAAGCTGCATGATTGCGCTGAGCGCGACCCTGCTAAATCCGAACTCTTCCTCGTCGAAGGCGACAGCGCCGGCGGGTCGGCAAAACAGGGGCGCGACAGCCACTATCAAGCCATTTTGCCACTGAAAGGCAAGATCCTGAATGTCGAGCGCGCCAGGTTTGACCGGATCATCGGATCCAAGGAGGTCGGCACCCTGATCCAGGCACTTGGCGCGGGTATCCGCGATGAATTCAACATCGAAAAGCTGCGCTACCACAAAATCGTGATCATGACGGATGCAGATGTCGATGGCGCGCATATCCGGACGCTGCTGCTGACGTTTTTCTATCGGCAGATGCCACAGATTATCGAAGGCGGCTTTCTCTACATCGCGCAGCCACCGCTGTATAAGGTGAGCAAGGGCCGCAGTGAGGTGTATCTGAAGGATGATCCGGCGCTCGATCAATATCTGGTCGATGCCGGTATCGGCGGTTTGCGGTTCGACAGTGCCGAAGGAAGCCGCGCTGGCGAAGATCTGCGGATGGTGATCGACCATGCCCGCCGGATGCGCTCACTAATGCGCTATGTGCCGCGCCGTTATGATCCGGCCATTGTTGAAGCGCTGGCGCTGGCCGGGGCGCTGGTGCCGGCGTTGGGCGATGCCGCGACGAAGACTGCGGTTGATCGCGCGGCGGCGTTCCTCAACGCTGCTGAACGCGCGCATGATGACGACGGGCAGTGGACGGTTGTCGTGGCCGAAGACGGCGGTTTTCACGTGCAGCGTCGCTGGCGGGGGGTCACCGACCACCACGTTATCGAAGCGGCATTTGTCGGCTCGGTCGAGGCGCGCAAACTAGCCACACTGACTGCCGAAGTTGGCGAGAGCTATACGCGGCCGGGCACTTTAGTGGCGATTGGTAGCGTCGCGGTTGAAGTCGAAGCAGAGCTTGCTGCCGACGACGACGGCGAAGCCGATGAAGAGGTCGGTATTGAGCAGGCCGAACAGCCGGACGCCCCGGCAGCGAGAACTCGCGCCGGAAACGCGATCACCAGGCCGAGCGAGCTGCTCGACGCCATCCTGGCCTATGGTCGCAAGGGCCTATCGATCCAGCGCTACAAAGGTCTGGGCGAGATGAATGCGGAGCAATTGTGGGAAACCACGTTGGATCCGCAAATCCGCACCCTGTTGCGCGTTGAAGCCGAACAGGCCGACCTGACCGACGACATCTTCACCCGTTTGATGGGCGACGAAGTCGAACCACGACGCGAGTTCATTCAGGACAACGCGCTGGATGTGGCGAATTTGGACGTCTGAGTGACAGACCTCTCCGCTTAGACCTCTACCCCAGCATCCGCGCCAGCATGCCGTCGCGTTTGATATAGTGGTGGCGGAGCGCGGCGGCGATGTGGATGAGGAGCAG
>JANOPV010000278.1:0-2429 GCA_031422035.1 Sphingomonas sp.
GCTTGGAACTGATGTCGATCTTGATCGACGATTCGTGCATATTCTCGCCAACCGGGGTCGACCCGATGTTGAACTGCACATCAACCTGCGGGGCGCTCTGCCACTGATAAACCGCCGGCGCGCTAGGGTTCTCGAACGACAAGTCTTTGACATATTGCGAGATCAGACCAATTGCCGGGCCGTTGTCGACGCCGTTTGGCATGGTGGTCACGAAATCATTTACCGGGGCATCATTCACGGGGGCGTTGTCGGCCATTTTTCGTCCTGTCAGTCGCTGGCGCGCCGTGGCACGCGGATGGTCGGGACGCATCCATACGTCCCATGGTTGGGCCGCGCCGTAGCAGCGGCCTTGCGCCCGTGCAATGGCGCAACCACGCGCCTTTTTTCGCGATTGCATCGCGGCATTTGAAACCCGGCTCCACTTCCCCTATCTTAGCGTCACAACAGCAGCCAGAAGGCAACAACCACGGTGACTCCGACCATCATCATCCTCGCGCTGATCGCCGCCTTTCTGGGCCTGCGACTCTATTCGGTTCTCGGTAAGCGCACCGGCCACGAACAGGAGCCGGTCCTCCCCCGCGCCGATGATCGGCCGGCGGCGCTGCAACCCGCGCCCGCTACAGACACCCCGCGCTCGGTCGCGCCAGAGGCACTGCCCGGCCTGGTTTATGAAGCCCGCGCGGAGATCGGCGTGCGGGCGATCCTTGCCGCTGACCGTAGTTTTGACGTCGCCCGCTTCCTGAATGGCTCAAAAGCCGCCTACCGCATGATCCTCGAGGCCTATTGGTCGGGGGATCGGGATGCGCTTAAGGAGCTGTGCGACGATGACAGCTACGCCGCGTTCGACACTGCTATCACCGCCCGCGAATCACGCGGTGAGACATTGCAGAACCGCCTCGTCACCATCGACAAGGCTACGATCATTGACGCCGACTTCAGCAAAGGACAGGCCCGGGTCACGGTGCGGTTTGATGCCGACATCGCCGCCGTCACCCGCAATGCTGAGGGCGTGGTGGTCGCCGGTTCGATGACCGATGCGGTTGCCACCGCTGACGCGTGGAGTTTCCGCCGTGACATTACCAGCAGCGACCCCAATTGGCTGCTCGACGAAACCGACGCGGGCTGACCGGTCGATGCGGGGGCTGATCGTCGCGCTGTTGGCGCTGAGCCTGAGCGCATGTGCAGGGGTCGTGCCGTCGGGCGGCGGCGTCAATCCAGCCGTTGCTCCGCCGGTCCGGCCAGTATCGCCGCCGGCGTCGCCTCCCGCTCCGGATCCCAGTGGCCTGTCACCGTCGTCACCGTCCATCCTGACGCCCGCCACGCCCGGAACGCCATTGCCGGTCGCCAATGTCGATCCCGCTGCGACCACCGGAGCCGCTGCGGGGGTCATCGCTGGCCCCGCCATCAGCACCCTCGGCTTTGACGAAACGGCAGCCGCCCGCGCGTTGACCGCGTTTCGCAGTTCATGCCCGGCCCTGATGCGCCGCACCGACGCCAGCGGCCTGACCCAGTCCGGCGATTGGGCCGCAGCCTGTGCCGCCGCCGCCAATGTCAGCAATGGCGAAGCCCGGGCATTTTTCGCCAGCGCCTTCCGCAGCGTGCAAGTGGGTGATGGTCGCGGCTTTGCCACTGGCTATTATGAGCCCGAAATTGCCGGGTCACGCACCCGCCGTGCGGGTTTTGAACATCCTGTTTACGCCACACCAACCGATCTCGTCGAAGTCGACCTCTCGCCGTTCAGCAGCACGCTGGCCGGACGACGTATCCGTGGCCGCGTCGACGGCAACCGCTTCGTTCCTTATCATGATCGCGCGGCGATAGACGGCGGGGCGCTCGCCGGGCGGGGGCTCGAAATCGCCTGGGTCGCCGATCCTATCGAATTCTTTTTCCTGCAGGTGCAGGGTTCCGGCCGCCTGCGCTTTGCCGATGGCGGCGTGATGCGGCTCGCATATGCCAATCAGAATGGCCGCGAATATGTCGGCATTGGCCGGCTGCTGCGTGAACGCGGCGTCCTTGCGCCCGGCGAGTCGACGATGCAGGGTTTGGGCCGCTACATGCGGCGACAGGCCGATGGCGGGCGCAGCATCCTGCATGAGAACCCCAGCTGGGTATTCTTCCGCGAACTCACCGGCCCCGGCCCCATCGGCAGCCTTAATGTGCCCGTAGTCACCCGCGCCAGTGTCGCCACCGATCCCAACTTCGTGCCGCTGGGCGCACCGGTGTTCCTGATGATGGACCGGGCCGAGGCGACTGGCCTTTGGATAGCGCAAGACACTGGCGGCGCGATTCGCGGCAGCAACCGCTTCGACACCTTCTGGGGTGAGGGCGAGCGTGCGGCGCTGATCGCGGGCGGCATGTCCTCACGCGGGGCGGTGCTGCTGCTGTTGCCGGTGGTGAGTGTCGAACGGCTGCTGCGCGGACGCTGACCG
>JANOPV010000279.1:0-5884 GCA_031422035.1 Sphingomonas sp.
TGGTGATTGTTGCCGCCGGTGTGATACTGGCGCTTTTGGGCGCGATTTAACCAAAAGTAGCTGTCCCGCCCCTTCGTAATCCGCTACTATCACTTCATGACATTTTATCTGGGCGTCGATGCCGGGGGCACCGCATCAAAATCACGGTTGACCGATGAAAGCGGCACGATTCTCGGCAGCGGTCGGGCTGGCCCTGCCAACACGCTGATTGGTATCGAGGCGCTTCACGAGACTATGGTAGATGTCTGTGCGCAGGCAACCACAGCGGCTGGACTATCGGATGATCAAATTGCCACCATCCGCTGCGGCATGGGCATTGCCGGCATTAACCGGATGGGCATGAAAACGCGGCTCCAGGCGTTGCCCTTTCCCTTTGCTAATGTGCAGATGACCAGCGATTCGATCATCGCCAACCTCGGCGCACATCAGGGTGGTGACGGCGCGATCCTGATCCTCGGCACCGGCAGCGTCGGCCTCATCAAACGCGGCGAAGACCTCTCCAGTATCGGCGGCTATGGTTTCCCAATCTCCGACGAAGGCAGCGGCGCGGCTCTTGGGCTTAGCGTCATCCGCCACGCGCTGCGCGCACTTGATGGCCGCACCCGGCCCAGCCCGCTCAGCCAGGCAATCACGCAGCAGTTTGAGCACGCCATCCCGCAAGTCATCGCTTGGATGGATGAAGCAACCGCCAGCGACTATGCCCGCTTTGCCCCCACAGTCATGGATTATGCCGAAAATGGCGACGAGATCGCGCTGTCGATTGTCCGCGACGCCGCTTTGCATGTGGAGCGGTTTATCGACACGATCTTTGCCCGGGGCGCGACCCGCTGTGTGCTTATGGGTGGGCTATCGGAGCGGATGAAACCGTGGTTGCGCGCGCGCACCGTTAACCGGCTAAGCGAACCGCTCGGAGACGCGCTGGACGGGGCGCTGATCTTGGCCGGACTGCTGCCGCCTACTGCGTCTGCAACATCTCGCCCGTAATTGCATAACCGCCGTCGAGCCAGTCGACGATTTCACGCGCACATCCATGGTCGACTGCCGCATATTTACCGCGCAGCTTAGCCCGCACATCCGCCGCCATCCGATCCAACCCGCTATCCTGCAAGCTCAGCAGATTGGCCTGGAGCATCGCCGCCAGTTCCGCCCCGCACACCGCGCTGGCCGCCTCCATGAATGCCGCGCCGTAACCATATCCCTCGCCGCGCTGATAACTCATCGGCAGCGTCAGCGCCGGGATACAACTCAACATCGGTTGCGATGCCGGGTTGATTGCATGATGGCTCACCGCCTCGCCCAAGTTCGCAGGCCGGCCGGTAAACGCCCGCAAATGCAAGTGCTGCGCCATCCGCGGTCCGTCATTGACTGGATAATTATCCCAAAGCGCTACTTTGCGCCCCAGCTGCTTCGCGACGTCGCGCAGATGGCCCAGCCGATACTCCGCCGACGCCACTTCCTCGCCAGTCCAGTAAATCGCCACCGCCGGGTCAATCTTCTGGCCCAGTGCCTCAAGATAGCGCGGTGGCCTTTCGCCAAATACCCGGTCCAGCACCGGATCGTGCGAATAATAGCTCGGACACAAGAAGAACCGGCTGGCCCGGCTATGATCCTGGATGAACGCCGCGATGTCCGCTTGCCGTGCGGCGAGATCAGGTAGGTCACCGCGCATATCATCAAACAGGATCGCCAGATCATTGATGCCCAGCCCGTCGAGCTGCGTCAATTTCGCCTTAAGTGCGGCGCGGGTATCGGTGTCAAAATCCAGATGCGCGCCATAGGGCGTCAGACCGACCCCGAACCGCACGCCATAGGCACGGCAATGCGTCGCAAAACTCCCAAGCGCTTCAACCTCATCGGCTGAATAGAGTTGCTGCCAATCGCGCCGCAGTTTCGCATCAACCTTTGGCGCATAATGGAAAAACCGATACCCGGCAGGGGCAAGGCGTTCGACGACGGCGGCGCGATCTGCCCACGACCATGCCCGGCCAAAATAGCCCTCGATGACGCCCAGTTCGGGTGTCATCCGCGCACCCCCGCAATCCAGGTTGCACGGACCTGCATGCCATCATCCAGATGCACGAAATCAGCAGCCAGCCCTGGCACAATCCGTCCCCGCTCGCCTGCCAGCCCCAATGCTGCCGCTGGGGTACCGCTCGCCATCTGGCTAGCCGTCGCCAGATCCACGCCCAACATTATCATCGCATTGCGCACCGCCATGCTCATATCGAGCGCCGAACCTGCCAATGTGCCGTCCGCTGAGCGCAGCGCCCCGTCGGTCCGCCTTATCTCCTCAGTGCCCAGCCTGAACCTGTCCTGCGTCGTCCCCGTCAATGCCATTGCATCAGTCACCAGCATCAGCTGCGCCGCCCCCTTGGCGCGCAACGCCGCCCGCAGGCTGGCCGCATGGACATGGTGGCCATCAGCGATAATCCCGCAGACCAGATCACTGTCGAGCGCCGCGCCGACCACCCCCGGCGCACGCCCCTCCAACTGCGTCATCGCGTTGAACAAATGCGTCACCGCGCTCAGTCCCTCATCGCGGGCACGCTGCATCTCATCATAGGTGGCGAGGCTGTGCCCGGCCGCAACGACGACGCCGGACTCAACCAGCGCTCGGATCAATCCAGGCGGTGCAAGTTCAGGGGCCAGCGTGACCAGCGTCCGTCCGCGGCGCAGCGAACTCAGCAACGCCACCACCGCCATATCCGGCGTCCGCAATTTCGCTGCGTCGTGGATGCCCCGCTTGCCCGCATTGAGGAACGGCCCTTCAAGATGGATACCGATGATTCCCGGCACCCCCGCTTCGATCGCTGCATCCACCGCCGCAATGGCGACCGCCACCTTGTCCAAATCATCGCTGATCAGCGTCGGCAGCATCGCCGTGGTGCCAAACTGCCGGTGCGCCGCTGCCATGACCCGCAGTGTTGCGACACTGGGATCATCGTTGAGCAATCGCCCGCCACCGCCATTGACCTGCGTGTCGATAAAACCGGGCACCAGCATCCCGTCGTCCAGTCGTTCCACCGCAACGCGGTCGCGCACCTCGGCCACCGGCCGCACCGCGACTATGCGGCCCGCATCGTGGATCAGCGCATGCGCGTCACGCCATTCGCCATCGCTCAGGATGCGCGCACCGATCAGGGCAATTGCAGTCATCGGGTCTCGGTCACTTTGCTCAGCAGCGGTGGACGATCGGGATTATAGCCGCGTCGCACCGCCAGCGCGTTGACCAATCGGTAAAAAGCCTGCGCCATCGCTATCGGCCCAGTCACCGGGTGCAACCCATCCGGCAATGGCAACCCCAGGGTCTCGGCATAGCCACCACCAGCGACCGCAATCTTTGCGCCGCGCGCGGCAAATTTATCCAGCGTTGCCTCCAGCCCAGCGACCGCCTTATCTAGCGGCGGCAAGACCAGCACTGGAAAGCCCGGCTTCACGAGCGCCATCGGCCCATGTGCAACCTCGGCGATGCTGAATGCCTCAGCGTGGATGCCGCACGTTTCCTTGAATTTCAGCGCAGCCTCCTGCGCAACGCCCAGCGTCAGCCCGCGACCAAGCACGAATAAGCTGTTGGTATCCGCAAACAACTCCACAGCCAACGACCAGTCTTGATCCCACGCCGCTGCCTGCTGCTCGGGCAGCACCGCGACCGCAGCGCGCAACCCCGCATTGTCGCTCCATTCCGCCGTCAGCTGCGCCAGCGCGGTCAGGCTCGCTATGTAGCTTTTCGTCGCCGCAACGCTTGTCTCAGGACCGGCATGGAGCGGCACCACCACCTCGGCAATTGCAGCCAGCGGCGACGCGGCATCATTGACCAGCGCGATCACCAATGCCCCGGCATCTCTCGCCGCCCGCGCTGAAAGCAGTAAATCGGGACTTTGGCCCGACTGCGAGATACACAAAAATGGCTGGCCCGCCATGTGCAGCAGCGGCTTGCCGTAGACGGAGCTGATCGACGGCGCCTGGCTGATCGTCGGCACCCCCAACTGCGTCTCGAACAGATATTTGGCAAAGGTCGCCGCGTGGTCTGAACTCCCCCGCGCGCACGTAAAGATGATCGATGGTTCCAGCGCCCGCAGCATTGCAGCCAGCGCGCGCATGGTTGCCGCATTGGCCGACAACTGCCGCGCCACAGCCGCCGGGGCCTCCGCCGCTTCAGCGAACATCCGAGTAGCGTGCGGTAACAGGTCATGCGGAATAGACATAATACCAGTCTAATACCAATTGGTCCGCGCTGGCAACTATGCTAGTCCTCAGCGATGTCGATCTTCGGTAAACGATTATGATTGAAACATTGGTCGCCGCGCTCACGCCGCACTTCGGCGCGCGCCTGATGACGACCGAATCCGCCCGCGCACCCTATGCGCAGAGCGAGGGGCATCACAATTACCCCGCACCACAAATCGTCGTCCAGCCAACCACCATCGCCGAGGTGCAACTCGCCGTGCTGGCGGCAGCAAAGATCGGCCTGCCGATCGTTCCCTATGGCGCGGGCACCTCGCTCGAAGGCAATGCCGCAGCTGTCGCTGGCGGTCTGTGCATCGACCTCTCGCAGATGAACCAAATATTGGAGGTGCAGGACCAAGACCTGCTCTGCGTCATTGAGCCTGGCGTCACCCGCGAACAACTCAACGACGCGTTGCGTGCCACTGGCCTGTTCTTCCCGGTTGATCCGGGCGCGAACGCGTCGCTGGGCGGTATGCTCGCCACCCGCGCCTCTGGCACCACCACCGTCCGCTATGGCTCGATGCGCGACAATGTGCTCGCGCTCAAAGTGGTGACCGCCGACGGCAGCCTGATCGCCACCGGCACCCGTGCCCGCAAATCGGCGGCGGGCTATGACCTTACCCACCTCTTCACCGGGTCCGAGGGCACGCTGGGCATCATCGTCGAAGCCACCCTGCGCCTCCATGGGCAGCCGGACAGCATCGTCGCCGCCAGCTGGGACTTCGACAGCCTCGAAGGGGCCATCCAGACGGTGATTGCCACCATCCAGTGCGGGGTGCCCATCGCCCGGATGGAGTTGCTCGATCCCGCAGCCATCGCCGCGTGTAATGCGGCCAGCCACCTCGGCCTGCCAGAAAGGCCAACGCTATTTCTGGAATTTCACGGTTCAGCCAGCGCGACGGCGGAGCAGCTGGCGACGGTGCAAGCCATTGGTGCTGAGCTGGGTGGCGGTGCCCTGCGCCACGCCAGCGCAACCGAAGACCGCAACCGGCTGTGGAAGGCGCGTCACCAGATGCTGCCGTCGTGCCGCGCCCTCATCCCTGGCGCAATCGTGTGGACCACAGACATCTGCGTGCCCATCTCGCATCTCTGCGCCGCCATTACCCTGGTCCAGCGCGCGGTAGCAAAGGCTGGGCTAACCGCACCCATTCTCGGCCATGTCGGCGATGGTAATTTCCACACCCTGTTTGTCCTGCCGCCCGACGACCCTGCGGCATGGGCCAGCGCCCGGGCAATCAACGAAGCGATGATCGCCTTCGCCCTGTCGGTCGGCGGCACCTGCACCGGCGAACATGGCATCGGCGTCGGCAAGCGGCCCTTCCTGCTGCGTGAGCATGGCGCGAATGGTATTGCGGTCATGCGCCGGATCAAACAGGCCCTCGATCCCGATGGCCTGATGAATCCCGGCAAAATATTCCTCGACTAAACCTTCAATATCCAGCCACGCCGTTTTAGCCATGGCAGCACCGCGCAGCTGATCGCGGCGGCAATCATCGCATAGAGCATCGAGGCGGCGGCGGGGGAGAGGCCGGTACCGACCAGCGCCTGATAGGTCACCTCCCAGATGCGCTCACCCGACGGTAGCTGCCGGAAAATGACAGCGATCAGCAGCGTGTGGACGACGTAGAGGGTCAGCGCCGCCTGCCCAAGGGTGACG
>JANOPV010000280.1:0-1623 GCA_031422035.1 Sphingomonas sp.
TATGGTCTTGGTCACGGTGATGACGGTCGCCCCGCCGCAGCGTGCTGGCGAATGGGACCGGTCAGTGATCCGGCGCGAGATTGATTGCGCCGGGAGCCGCTCTTCGATGCTGGAACGCCGCTTTTTCCGTGGCTCGATCCAGATCAGCCATGCCACCAATCGCGAACCGGCTGATAATCATACGGCCGAATCGATGATGGGCGGCGTGCTCCGGGCGGCGTGCGGCACGCGCGACTATCAGTCGGGCGTCGTCGGCGATCCAATCGCCACCGCATGGGGCATGCTGAGCGCCAGGAGCAGCGGCAGCGGCCAGATTAAATAGGCAATCGATAATGCGCGGAGGTGGCGTCCGGCGGTCCCGGACTGCCACATCGGGCGCTGCCTCAGCCAATCGCGGCCTTGAGCGCGTCAACCAGATCGGTCTTTTCCCACGGGAAAAAGTCACCATCGGGCGTGCGGCCAAAATGGCCATAAGCGGCGGTCGGGCCATAGATCGGCTTGTTGAGGCCAAGATGCGTCCGAATCGCACGCGGGGTCAGGCCGCCAAGCGCCGCAATCTTCATGATCGCCGCTTCGATCACATCATCACCAACCGTGCCGGTGTCATGGGTGTCGACATAGAGCGACAGCGGCTTTGACACGCCGATGGCATAAGCGAGCTGGATCGTGCAGCGGGTCGCGAACCCGGCAGCGACGATATTTTTCGCCAGATAGCGGGTGATGTAGGCCGCCGAGCGATCAACCTTGGTGGGGTCTTTGCCGCTGAACGCGCCGCCGCCGTGGGGGGCCGCACCGCCATATGTATCAACGATGATCTTGCGCCCGGTCAGCCCGGCGTCGCCATCCGGCCCGCCAATTTCAAACTCTCCGGTCGGGTTGATGTGATAGACAGTTTCGCGCAGCAGCACTGGCGGTATTACATCGGCGACCACGCGGCGGACATAGGCATTAAGTTCTGCATAAAGTGCCGGATCAGCGTGCTCGCCGGTCGTGCAATAACCGCGTTTGTGCTGGGTGGAGACGACCACCGCGGTCGCTGCCACGGGCAGGCTGCCTTCATAGCGCAATGTCACCTGGCTCTTGGCGTCGGGCTCCAGAAAGGGGGCGGCGCCCGAATGGCGGTCGGCAGCCATGCGTTCGAGGATCTTGTGGCTGTAATAGAGCGTGGCGGGCATCAGGTCGGGCGTTTCGTCGGTCGCATAGCCGAACATGATCCCCTGATCGCCAGCGCCTTCATCCTTATTGCCGCTGGCGTCGACGCCCTGGGCGATGTGCGCGGATTGGCCGTGGAGATTGTTGAGGAAGGTCAGCGTCTCCCAGTGAAAGCCCTCTTGCTCATAGCCGATGGCCTTTACCGTCTCGCGCACCGTGGCTTCGATTTCAGCCTGCGCACCGGGGGCCCATTCGCCATTTTCGTAAACACCCTTGCAGCGGATTTCCCCGGCAAGGACGACGAGCTGGGTGGTCGTCAGCGTCTCACAGGCGATCCGCGCCTCTGGGTCCTTGGACAGGAACAGGTCGACGATGGCGTCGCTAATCTGGTCCGACACCTTGTCTGGATGGCCTTCGGACACGGATTCGGACGTGAAGAGATAGTCGGTGCGCATGGGAACTTTCCAGTGT
>JANOPV010000281.1:0-2847 GCA_031422035.1 Sphingomonas sp.
TTTGACTTTGGGGCTAATTTTGAAGCTACCTATGGCAATTATGATTACCTGCGCATTGGCGGCAGCGTCACTGGCCCGATCACCGAGCAACTCGCCGCGCGGATTGATGGCATATACTCCCGGCGTGATGGTTTTTATCAAGACACGACCAACAATGTCGACGTCAACAACCGCAATCGCTGGTTTGTGCGCGGCCAATTGCTGTGGGAACCCAATGATGCGGTCAGCCTGCGCCTGATTGGTGATTGGTCGCGGCGCAATGAGCGTTGCTGTGCGGCGATTTATGTCGATGGCACCGTTAACCCGTTCATCGGCAATCTCAACAACCCGTCGACGCCGCTGACTCCGCTGCAGACCAACGGCAACAATATCATCAATGTGCTGCGCGACTTGGGCCAGCCGCTGGCCGGGTTTACGCCGGGTTATGATCGCACCATTTATGTCACACCTGGCCGCAGCTTTGCCGGCGTGACCGAAGATCGCGGTGTGTCGGCGGAACTCAACTGGGATTTGGGCGGCATCAACCTCACCTCGATCACCGGTTATCGCGCCTATAATAACAGCCAGGCATCAGACACCGATTACAACCGCGTTGATTTGTTGTTCCGGACGGCCGCAGGCGGACGGGAGTTCCGTACTTTCACGCAGGAACTGCGGTTGCAGGGCGAGGCGTTTGACGGCGGACTCGACTGGCTGGTCGGCGCATTTTACGCAGACGAAGACCTGACTGTGACTGATGATCTGCGCTTTGGTTCGCAATATGGCCGCTTTGCCGCCTGTCGGCTTGTCTCCGGCGGTGGCCTTGCAGGCCTATATTCACCAACCAGCCCCGGCTGCGTAGTCCCTGTCGTCGGGCCAGGAACGATCGCTGCTGCGATCGTCGGCGGCGGCGGTACGGTGGCGCAGGGCTCTGCTGTGGCCAACGGTTTCGCGCTGATCGACGGACTGAGCAACCAAGGTTCAACGGGCGACCGTTATGAGCAAAACAGCCGCAACTGGGCGGTGTTCACGCACAATATCTTTCACCTGACCGATACCATCGACCTGACGCTGGGCTGGCGCTACACCAGCGAGCGCAAGACGTTTAATGCCACCTTTGCGAACAACAACACGGTGTGTCCGGCGTTGCAAAGCTCCTTGCTGAGCTCTGGCGCGCTGACCAGCGCGAGCGCGACATCGCGCGCGCTGGCCGCCGGGCTCATTGGCCTAGGCTGTCAGGGCAATTCAACAGCCAACCTGAATGGTGTGTCGATCAATAGCCGGCGCAGCGAAGGCGCCCATTCGGGCACCGCGATCCTGTCGTGGCGACCCAATAATGATTGGCTGTTTTACGCCAGCTTCGCGCATGGGTACAAGGCAGGTGGTTTCAATCTCGACCGTTCGGCGCTGGCGCTGCCGCTGCTAACCACTGCGGCTAATGCTCAGGCGGCTGTCGGCGGACTCCAGTTCGACGCAGAACTGGTCAATTCCTATGAATTTGGCATCAAATATTCGACCGGGGCATTGACGGTCAATGTCGCCGCCTTCCGCCAGGATTTCAGCAATTTTCAGCTGAATACCTTTAACGGCTCGGTGTTTCTGGTGCAGAATGTCAATGGCTGCTCCACCAGTTTGGGTGGCGCTGACCGTGACCTTAGCGATGCCACGGGGGCCTGTCCCATCGGCGACGTCAGTTATGGCGTGCGCGCACAGGGCGTCGAAATTGAGGCGTCGCTGCGGCCAAGCCGCGACCTGCGGGTGGGCGTTGGCCTGACCTATACGAACACGAGCTATCGCTCTAACTTGGTCGGAACGCGCTTTGGTGGTCCTCTCGCGGCGGCGCTGCGTCGTCTGCCAGGTGACAACCTGTCTAACGCACCAGAGCTGGTTGCCACGAGCTCATTGACGTGGACGCCGCCGATTGGCGACAGCGGGCTTTCCGGGCTGTTCTATGTCGATGCGCGGATGACCGGCGATTACAACACCGGCTCCGACCTGTTCCCGCAAAAGGAGCAGGACAGTTACACCATCGTCAACGCTCGCATCGGGATCCGTGGGCCGGATGACCGCTGGGCGCTGGAATTATGGGCACAGAACCTGTTCAACATCGATTATGCCCAGGTTGCATTCAACACGCCGTTCCAGGCAGGCACGACGTCTGCGCCGTTCACTGACGCGACCAACTATCCGGGTGGCCGTCAGATCTTCTCGCAATTCCTCGCTGAGCCGCGCACGCTGGGCGTTACACTGCGCGGGCGTTTTTGAGAGCCTTAACCCGCTCGTAAACGAGCGCGGCTGGTTCTACTGGCAAATCGAGAGGGTCGTCCGCAAGGGCGGCCCTTTTGCTATCAAGGTCGGTCGCCGAACAGAGCGCTGCCGACGCGGATATGAGTGGCACCGAGACGAACAGCGGTGGCGTAATCGCCCGACATGCCCATACTCAGGCCGGTGAGCCCATGATCGTCTGCGAGCTTGCCTAACAGGGCAAACCAGGGTGCGGGCTCCAGCCCTGCTGGCGGCACCGTCATCAAGCCTGCGATCTGGATGTCCGCCCCGCGCGCCTCTGCTAGCAGGCTCTTTAGCGCGGCGGGCGAGACGCCGCCTTTTTGCGGTTCACCGACCAGATCAACCTGGATGAAGCAAGGCAGCAGTCGATCCAGCCGGTCCATCGCCCGTGCCAGCGCTGTGACTAAACTGGATCGATCGAGGGCATGGATGACGTCGAACAATGCCACTGCATCCTCGGCTTTGTTGGATTGCAGCTGCCCGATCATGTGAAGAACGAGGTCGGGCTGCTCGGAGCGCAGCGCGGGCCACTTGCCGGCAGCCTCTTGCACGCGGTTCTCGCCGAAATGGCGCTGGCCCGCC
>JANOPV010000282.1:0-4937 GCA_031422035.1 Sphingomonas sp.
CCGATGCCATCACCCCGCCGGTGCGGATTACCGCTTATGCCGGCGATCCGCTGGCCCAGCATCTGACCCGGATCACCGATACGCCCGCCGGCTGGGAAGCCTATGCGGTCGCCACGCCACAGGCGCATCAGGATGAGAGCCTCGCCTTTCTGCTCGACCATCGCCAACCAGCAAAAGATGATCTGCAACAGGATGCACATCAGGGCTTCCTGCCGATTTCGACGCCTGACTTCAGCGGCTTGATCCATTGGCTGGGCGCGCTGCCCGTTGTCGACAAATCGGAGAGCCGCTCTCTCGTCATCCATGCGCCGGGGCGTGAGGCCGATCTGGTCGATGCACCGCACGCCACCCGTATCGACCTGCCGGGCCATGGACTGTCTAGCGGCTGGCTGGGCGAGCCGCCCGAAAATTTCGGGCCGTGGCAGCGCGTGATTGATGCAGTCGCCGCTCATTTCGGCGCGACCTCGATCAGCCACGAGGCGCTGGCAATCGGCGATCCCGACCGGCTCTTTCCGGACCTGTCGCCGGACCGCTTTGGCCATTATTTGACGAAGGCTTGGGCAATCGTGCGCGCACAGCACATCTTTGCGCCCTGGTATGAAGCAAGCACGGCGAGCGCGATCAGTATCGAGACGCACAGCCTTGACCCCGACCGTCTGGCAAAGGAGCATCGCGCGTTAATCCGCGCCAATGCCGCACGCGCCTTACATATCGCCCGCAGCCAATTAGAACAGGGAGAATGACCATGGGAATCCGTGAAGACATGCCGCTACTCGCGCGTCATGAGGGGGTGTGGGATGGCACCTACACCTATTTCAATACCCAGAATGAGAAGATCGACGAGCATCGCTCGCGCCTATTTTGTCGGTTCCCGGACGATGGTCCCTACCCCTATCATCAGAGCAATTATTATACCTGGGCCGACGGCAAGACCGATTTTCGCGAGTTTCCCGGCGACTATCACGACAAGCGGGTGTGGTGGGATAACGACCTCATCAAGGGCTGGGCGGCGGAGGTCGGGCTCGACGAATACAACCGCTCAGTCATGCTCTATTGGCAGCGACAGGGCGACCCGTCGCTCTATCTCTACGAGATGATCCAGATTTCTGATGATGGCCTGAATCGCTGCCGCACCTGGCACTGGATCCGCGACGGTATCCTCGAAACCCGCACCGCCATTCAGGAAAAGCTAGTGACCAAGGACTGGCGGAGCCTGGAGGGTCAAACTGGCTGAGCTGCAAGCCCTGCCGCGCACTTTGTTCGCCAAAATCTGGGACGCGCATGTTGTCGCTGATCTCGGTGGCGGGGCCGCGCTGATCGCGATTGATCGAGTGTTCCTGCACGAACGCACCGGGGCCGCAGCCTTGAACGCGATGGTCGCCGCCGGGCGCGGCGTGCTCGATCCGGCGCGGGTGTTCGCCGTGATGGACCATATTGTCGACACCCTTCCCGGTCGCACCGACATGGCGCTGATGCCCGGCGGACAAGCGTTCATCACCGAAACCCGTGCGGCGTGCATCGCAGCGGGCATCACTTTGTTCGACGTGAACGACCGCGATCAGGGCATCGTCCACGTCATCTCGCCCGAACTCGGCATCGTTTTGCCCGGTCTGACATTTGTTGCGCCCGACAGCCACACCTGTACGCAGGGGGCGTTCGCCGCGTTCGCCTGGGGCATCGGCACCAGTGAGGCCGAACATGCGATGGCGACTGGTACGCTGCGGATGACCCGACCGACGGCAATGCGGGTTAATTTCATTGGCGCTCTCCGCCCCGGCGTCACGGCAAAGGACATGGCCCTCCACCTGATCGCCAGCTACGGCGCGGGCGGTGGCAGCGGCTTCGTCGTCGAATTCGCTGGCGCCGCCGTCACCGCCCTCGACATGGAAGCGCGGATGACCCTGTGCAACATGGCCACCGAATTTGCCGCCGTTGGCGCGATCGTCGCGCCCGATGCAACGACACTCGCCTACATCGCCGGACGCCGTTACGCGCCCGATCCTTTACCCGATTGGTCCGACCTAGTTACCGATGCCGGCGCGCAGTTCGACGGTGAAATCACCATCGACGCCGCCAGCATCGCCCCGATGGTCAGCTGGGGCACCTCACCCGAACAGGCCGTGCCCATCGACGCCGCTGTCCCTGCCACCGCCGATCCGCGTGCGCTCGCGTACATGGGCCTCACCGCCGGACAGTCGCTCACTGGGCTTCGGATCAATGCCGCCTTCATCGGCAGCTGCACCAACGCTCGCCTGTCCGACCTGCGCCGCGCCGCCGCTATTGTGCGTGGGCATCGGGTTGCAGAGGGCATCGACGCCCTCGTCGTGCCCGGTTCGTCTGCGGTTAAGCGCGCCGCCGAAGCAGAGGGGCTAGACCGCGTGTTCACCGACGCCGGATTCGAGTGGCGTGAAAGCGGCTGTTCGCTGTGTTTCTATGCAGGCGGCGAGGGCTTCCCGCCGGGCAGCCGGGTGATCTCGTCCACCAATCGCAATTTCGAGGGCCGTCAGGGCCCCGGCATCCGCACCCACATCGCCAGCCCCGAAGTGGTCGCGGCGAGCGCGATAGCGGGCTTCATCACCAACCCTCTGCCTTCAGGGGAGAGGGACAGCCGCGCAGCGGCAGGAAGAGGGGACGTCGAATGACCCCCTTTACCACCCTGACCAGCATCGCCGCGCCGCTCATCCGCGACAATATTGATACTGATGCAATCATTCCGTCGCGGGAGATGAAGAGCACCGGGCGCACTGGCCTCGCCGATGGCTTGTTCGCGCCTTGGCGCTATCTGGCAGGGCGCACGCCTGACCCTGATTTTGTGTTGAACGATCCGCATTATGCCAACGCCCAAATTCTGCTTGGCGGCGCGAATTTCGGCTGTGGGTCCAGCCGCGAACACGCCGTCTGGGCGCTCGCCGAATGGGGTTTTCGCTGCGTGATTGCGGAAACTTTCGCGCCCATCTTCGCCGGGAATTGCCTGCGCAATGGTGTTCTCGCGATTGCATTGCCGCGCGATACAATCGAAGCGCTTGCGGGCCAGGAGATCATGGTCGATCTTGCCGCCCAGTCCGTAGCCGGGCAACATTTTGCCATCGAAGCGGAGGCGAAGGCGATGCTCTTAGAAGGACTCGATGCCATCGACGTCACACTAAAGCACCGCGCCGCCATCGCCGCCTTTCATGGCCAGGACCGTGCGGCGCGCCCATGGGTATATCTATGACCGCTATCCTCATCTCCGAAGTCGGCCCGCGTGACGGATTGCAATCCATTGACCGAATCATGCCGCTCGCCGCCAAAAAGGCTTGGATTGCAGCAGAAGCAGCGGCGGGCGTGCGCGAAATTGAGGTGGGCAGCTTCGTCCCCCCATCGCTGCTCCCGCAAATGGCCGACACGCCGGAACTGGTCGCCTTTGCCAAAACCATCCCCGGCCTCAATGTCGTTGCGCTTGTTCCTAACGCAAAGGGGGCAGAGCGAGCGATTGCCGCTGGCGTCCACGCGATTTCGATCCCGTTCAGCATGTCGGAAACGCACAGCATCAAGAATGTCCGCAAAACCCATGCGGAGATGCTCGCCGAAATTGCGGCCATCGCCGCGATGGCCAGCGATAGCGGCACCCATTTCGCCGTCGGCCTGTCCACCGCATTTGGCTGCACAATCGAGGGCGCGGTCAGTGAGGACGCGGTGGCGCGTCTTGCCGAAGCTGCCGCTGCCGCAGGCGCACAGGAATTCAGCCTGTCCGACACCACCGGCTATGCCGACCCCGCTAAGGTCCGGCGGCTAGTGCGGCTAGTCACCAACGCCGTGGGTGCGGACAAGATGACCACGCTCCACCTCCACAACACCCGCGGCCTCGGTCTCGCCAATGTCGTGGTCGGGCTGGAGGAGGGGATCACGACGTTCGACGCTTCACTTGGCGGCCTTGGTGGCTGCCCGTTTGCGCCCGGCGCATCGGGCAACATCGTCACGGAGGACTTGGTGTTCATGCTCGCTGCCATGGGAGTGGCCACCGGCATCGATCTGCCAGCGCTGCTCAAAGTCCGCGCCATCATCGCCGCCGCACTTCCCGGTGAGCCGCTCTACGGCTTCACGCCGGACGCTGGGCTGCCGCTGGATTTCCAGGCATGAGCGCAACGCCGCTTGCTGGCCTCAAGGTCGTTGAATTCACCCACATGGTGATGGGCCCGGCGGTCGGCCACATCCTCGGCAGCCTGGGGGCAGACGTCGTCCGCGTCGAACCCATCGGCGGCGATCAGACGCGCCGCTTGCTCGGCTCCGGCGCCGGCTATTTCCCGATGTATAACCGGCACAAGAGCAGCATCTGCCTTGACCTCAAATCCGCCGACGGCCTCGCCATCGCGCGTGATCTGGCGACCCGCGCCGACATTCTCGTCGAAAATTTCCGTCCCGGCGCGCTCGACCGGCTCGGCCTTGATTATGCCAGCCTCGCCGCCGCCAACCCGCGCCTCATCTATGCCTCTGAAAAGGGGTTCCTGCCCGGCCCCTATGAGAACCGCACCGCACTTGATGAAGTCGCGCAGATGATGGGCGGCCTCGCTTACATGACCGGCCCGCCAGGCAAGCCCTTGCGCGCCGGGGCCAGCGTCATCGACGTCACCGGCGGCATGTTCGGCGTCATCGGCATTCTCGCCGCGCTTGAGGAACGCCATCGCACCGGGCGGGGGCAAAAAATCGTCTCCTCGCTGTTTGAAACTACCGTCTATCTAGTCGGGCAGCATATGGCGCAGTTCGCGGTCACCGGCAGCCCCGCCGCACCGATGCCCGCGCGCATCTCCGCTTGGGCAATCTATGACGTGTTCGAGACGCGCGACGAGCCAGTATTCATCGGCGTTGTCACCGATGCGCTGTGGGAGAAATTCTGCACGCTGTTTGCGCTCGACGCGCTGTGGGCTGACCTCAGCATCCGCAAGAATAACGACCGCGTC
>JANOPV010000283.1:0-9375 GCA_031422035.1 Sphingomonas sp.
ACAAAGACCAGCCGCCCGCTGCTGCCGTTCTTGTCGCTGATGCTATGCACGGTTGAGGTTCGCGTGATCGTCAACCCGACCGCAAGCGGCGCGTGGAACGTCACCGCACTCGCTGCCCACATCCGTCGGGGCAGGGGGATGGGTGGCAGAAAGCTATCGGCGCTGTCATCGCGGCGCGGGTGGCCATCGGGGCCGAGTCCTGCGGTCGGCGCATCGGGCAGGCATAGGCACCAGTGCAGCCCCTGCGGCGCAGTCTCAGCAGCCAGCGCGCTGTCCAGTGTCGCCCGCCAGCGCATCTGCAAGGCTGGGGTGAGGATGTCCTCAACCGTTTGGCTGCGCCCGATCCAGGCGGCATATTCGCTCATCAATAGCTCCTCGGCAGCCCCAGCACATGTTCCGCCACATAGGACAAGATCATGTTCGTGCTGATGGGCGCAACGCCATAAAGCCGCGTCTCGCGCCATTTGCGTTCGATGTCATATTCGCAGGCAAAGCCGAAACCGCCATGCGTCTGAATACAGGCCTCGCCAGCGGCAAAGCTGGCCTCAGCGGCGAGCATCTTGGCCATATTCGCCTCCTCGCCGCAGTCTTGCTCAGCCTCATATTTGCGGATGCCCTCATGGACCAGCAATTCGGCGGCGCGCATCTGCGCATAGGCGCGGGCAATCGGGAACTGGATGCCCTGATTTTGGCCAATGGGCCGCCCGAACAGGACGCGCTCCTTGGCATAAGCGGCCGCCTTATCGATGAACCATTTAGCATCGCCAATACATTCGGCGGCGATCAGCAAGCGTTCGGCATTCATGCCCGACAGGATATAGCGAAAGCCCATGCCTTCCTCACCAATCAGATTGGCGGCAGGGACGCGCAGATTGTCGAAGAAGATTTCGGTCGTCGCATGGTTCATCATCGTGTCGATCGGGCGGATGGTCAGGCCGCTCCCGACTGCGTCGCGCATGTCGACGATGAACACGCTCAGCCCCGCTGTCCGGCTCGCCGCCTCCTCACGCGGGGTGGTGCGGGCGAGCAGGATCATCAGGTCGCTATGCTCGGCCCGGCTGGTCCATATTTTCTGGCCGTTGATGACATAGTCGTCACCATCCCGCCGCGCGGTTGTTTTCAGTGCCAGCGTATCGGTGCCGCTGGTCGGCTCCGTTACCCCAAAGGCTTGTAAGCGCAGCTCGCCCAAGGCCACGCGCGGCAGATAACGGGTCTTTTGTTCATCATTGCCATGGCGCAGCACCGTGCCCATCACATACATTTGCGCATGGCAGGCCCCGCCATTGCACCCCTGCGCCTGGATTTCTTCGAGGATCGCAGCAGCAGCGGACAGCGGCAGGCCCGCCCCGCCATAAGCCTCTGGAATGAGCGCCGCGAGATAGCCGGCGTCGGCCAGAGCGGTCACAAATTCGGTGGGATAAGCGCGCTCACGGTCTTTGCTACGCCAATATACCCCCGGAAATTGCTGGCACAGCTTGGCGACTTCCTCACGGATGGCGGTGTAATCATGGGTCATGCCTGAGCTATCAATCCCTTATCGTGCAACGCGGCCACCTGACCCGATGACAGGCCGAGCACGCGCTCCATGAGTTCGTCGGTATGCTGGCCCAAATGCGGCGCGGACTGCGGGGCACCGCGTTCCAATTGCGGGATATTGGCAAAGCTTCCGGGGGCGGGATAGGCCAGCCCGCTCGGGTTATCGCTCATTGCGAACAGCGGATTATCGTGGACCAGCACCGGATCATTGGCGGCTTCGACGACTGTTTTATAGGTGCCGTAACAGCCACCCACCCGGTCGAGCTGGACCTTAAGGTCGGCGAAGGTCCAATGGCACACCTTGGCCTCGACCATCGGATAGAGCGCGTCGCGATTGGCAAAGCGTGCGCCTTCGTCGCGGGCAAAGCTGGCGCCGCGTGCCGTCTCAATCGCTGCGACCTCATCCGCCATGTCGAGAATGTCGATCAGCCCCGCCCATTGTTTGGGGGTCAGCGCCATCAGCATCACGCGCTCCCCGTCCGCCGTCGTGAAATCGCGACCAAAGGCACCATAGACCTGATTGCCCAGTCGTTCGCGGGTGGTGCCATGATGATAGACCTCGGCAAACATGCCCAGATTGGCGGTGCTGGCCAGCGCCACATCAGACAGCGGCACTCGAACCTCTTGGCCGAGCCCGGTGGCGTCGCGGTGGCGCAGCGCGGCGAGCAGGGCAAAGGCCGAATAGGCGCCGGTCAGCAAGTCCCAGGCGGGCAGCACATGATTGACCGGCCCCGGCCCCTCGCCCGTCAGGAACGGGTATCCGACCGCGGCGTTCACGGTGTAATCCAGCGCGGTGCGGCCATCGGGCTGGCCCATGATGCGCACCGTGATAAGCTGTTCGGCACCGGCACTCAAGGTCGCGTGGCTCAGGAACCCCTCAGCTGGAAAGTTGGTGACGAACTGTCCAGTGGCGCGGATCAGCTGCTGGAGCAGTTCGCGGCCCTCTGGTCGCCCGAGATCCACCGCCACCGACTTTTTGGCGCGGTTCAGGTTTTCCCAGAACAATGACTGCCCGCCGGACGCCTGCGGCCAGCGATTATAATCCGGCCCGCCGCCGATCTGATCAACCCGGATAACCTCCGCGCCCATTTGCGCCAAATAGAGGCCGGCGGTGGGCGAGGCGACGAATGATGAGGCTTCGATGACTGAAATGCCGCCTAACAGGTCATACATACCGGGTCACCACACCGTCCCGTCACTGGCAAATTCGCGCAGCATGTGCTTGGCAATCTGCAGCTGCATGATCTGGGTCGTGCCCTCGTAAATGCGTAGGATGCGGGCATCGCGGAAAAAGCGTTCGGCGTCATATTCGGCGAGGTAACCCGCGCCGCCATGGATCTGGACACTGCGATCCGCCACGCGGCCGCAAGCTTCGGAGGCGAACATCTTGGCCGCCGCTGCCTTGCGGACGATGTTCTCACCCCGGTCGGCGCGGGCGCAGGCGTCGGCGATCATGCATTCGGCGGCGTAAAGCTCGGCGTCGCTGTCGGCCAGCATCGCCTGGATCAGCTGAAAATTGGCGATGGGTTCGCCAAAGGCTTTGCGTTCGGTGGCATAACGGGTGGCGGCATCAAGCGCGCGGCGGCCCATGCCGACCCCCATCGCCGCCACCGACAAGCGCCCATTGTCGAGGCTCTGCATGGCGATCTGAAAGCCTTTGCCCTCGATGCCGCCGACCATGGCATCAGCGGGGATGTGGACATCCTCCATGATGACGTCGGCGATATGCGCGCCGGTTTGCCCCATTTTCTTGTCGGGCGAGCCGATGGTGATACCCGGCGTGTCCATGTCGATGATGAAGGCGGAGACATGGGCGTTCTTTGGCAACGCTTCCTTGCTGGTGCGTGCCATGATCAGGCCGATTTTCGCATGGGGGGCGTTGGTGATGTAGCGCTTGGTGCCGTTCAGCCGAAACCCATTGCCGTCGCGCACTGCCATGGTCTGCATCGCCGCGCTGTCTGAGCCGCTGCCCGGTTCAGTGAGGCCGAAACAGGCGATTTCGCCTGATGCTATGCGCGGCAACCAATGTGCTTTTTGCTCTGCAGTGCCGAATTTGCGAATGGCGCTGCCGGTCATCCCGACATTGATCGACATGGTGGAACGATAGGCAGGGGCCGCATAAGAGAGCTGCTTCACCGTCTCAATATACTGGCTGATGCTCATCCCGGCACCGCCATAGTCCTCAGGGATGGTGATCCCGAACAGGCCCATCTCACGCATCTCATTCAGGATGTCGTCAGGGATCCGGTCAGCGGCGATCACATCGGCCTCGGCCGGGATCAGCCGTTCGCGGACATAACGCTTCAACTGTTCGATAAACTGGTCGAAAATATCGGGATCCATGTCGGTCTTACTCCCTAAGGTCGCTCCATGGGGTATCGCGGTTCAGCGCGTGCAGGGCAAGGGCGAGTGCGGCGCGCTTAACCGTATCCGTCAATCACATGGCCATCAAAAGCCGCAAAGATTGGCGCTACTCCATGGACCAGGGGAGCAATAAGCGATGCCTGCATCATCGATCGACGCTACGGCAGGCCGGGCGGGCATGCGACTGCCGCCGCGGGTCCATACCCGCAAACTGTGTGAAATTGTCGCCGATCATTTCCGTGCGCAGATCATTCGCGGCGAACTGTGCGATGGCGAACATCTGCCAACTGAAGGGCCGCTGATTGATGCGCTCGGCATTTCGCGCCCGACCTTGCGTGAAGCTTTGCGGATTCTCGAGTCGGAGCGGCTGATCAGCATAGCGCCGGGCACCCGCCAGGGTGCCCGTGTCCATCGGCCGACGCTATCGCAGGCGACCCGCCAGCTTGGTTATGTGCTCCAGGCTGAAGGGGTCACTGTTGCAGACCTTGGCAAAGCCTGCGAGGCCCTTTCAGCGCAGCCCGCAATGCCGGTTCTGGTGACTATAAAGCGGCTATTGGCAGGGCTGCTCGCAGTCCAACCGCCGGTTGCCGACAGGAACGAGGCGGTCATCGACGCATTGCGTCTGTAGCCGCACAATGGTCATCGACGCACTAGAGAAAGCGGCGCAATTCTCCAATGAACCGGTCATATTGGTCATGATGGAGCCAGTGACCAGCATTTTCAAACTCGATCACTTCGGCTGATTGGAAATGATCCATGCGGCCATCACCCGCCGGATTGGAGGCCCAGCTGTCAGCACCATAAAGCAACAGCGTCGGACAGGTGATCGCCTCCCACAAATTGGCGACCTGGGCAGGCGATAGATCGAACGGTGGCCAGACATTCAGGTGCGGGTCGAATTTCCAGCTCCAGCTGCCATCCTCGTTGCGGTTGACGCCGTGGATCGTCAGATGCTGCGCCTGCGCCTCGGATAAATAGCTGTTCTCGGTCCGCATTCTGTCGAGCGCATCAGTGATGCTGGCATAGCGGCGGGGTGTGCGTGCCGCAGCGGCGCGTTTGTCGGTGATCCACTTACGCACCCGCTCGGCATAGGGCTTTTGCTCCATCTCGGCGATGGTCTTGGGCGATGGGCCCAGCCCCTCGATCGCCACCAGCTTGCGCACTTGGTCAGGATAGAGCCCGGCGAACCGCGTGCAGACGTTGCCGCCCCAACTGTGCGCGACAATGCTGACGGGGGCGAGCGCCATCTGGTGCACCAGCTGGGCGACGTCATAGACCATGTCCATCGTCGCGTAATTGCCGTCAGGCGACCAGGCGCTGTCACCATGACCGCGCAGGTCGAGGGCGATGACATGCCAGTCGTCGCGCATCTCCTGCGCCACCCAATCCCAGCTGCGGCAATGGTCGCGTCCGCCATGCACGAGCAACAGCGGCGGTGCGTCGACATTGCCCCAGTCGGCATAATGCAGCTTTAGCCGCTGCGAACTGAAACTGTGCGAGGTTGGCCCTACGATCGTCATATCATCCCCTGCCGCATTATCGGCGCTGTCCGCTGGTGGCGATGCCGTTGATCGGGGCGATCCGTCAAGTCGAGATGCAGGGTGATGGTGGCGCACACTGCGGCGTTGACCGCGCCGCGCGGCGGGGTAAGGGCAAGCAGGAGCCATTTGGGAATCACGCATGGGCAGCATCAATTTTCGAGGATTTGCGGGTGTCCAGCTGGCAGCGGACCAGTCGGGGTCGGAGGATGATCCTGCCATCCTGCTGATCCACGGACC
The DNA here is from genome assembly GCA_031422035.1 of Sphingomonas sp. Taxonomy (GTDB): domain Bacteria; phylum Pseudomonadota; class Alphaproteobacteria; order Sphingomonadales; family Sphingomonadaceae; genus Sphingopyxis. The sequence continues at coordinate 5,679 of JANOPV010000283.1, forward strand.
GGGCCAGGGTCGGCAATTGTGGGAAAAGGTCGGCGATGCGCTGGTCCAGGCCGGGCGCAAAGTCATCACGCTCGACCTGCGCGGCCATGGTGGCAGCGACTGGCCTGCCGATGGCCGCTATGATCTCGATGCCTATGCCGAAGACCTGCGCGCGGTGCTGGCACAGATGGGGTCGCGGCCGGTAGTCGTCGCGGCAACGCTCGGCGGCTGGATTGCGACTGCAGCCTTGGCAACCGACGCGGCCAATCTTGCCGCAGGGCTGGTGCTGGTCGACATGCCTGCGCGCAGTGCGCCCGATATGGCACAGGACATTAGCGACCGGATCGGCGCCGCACCGACCGCCGATGCGCCAGCGTGGGACGCCCGGGCAATCAGCCAGTTTCCGGTGGACGACATCGCTAGCCGGTTGGCCGCCTCTGCCGCCGCCATCGCTCTGCCAACATTGGTCGTGCGCGGCGGCTTGTCGTGGATGGAGCGCTCAGACGCCAGCCGCCAGTTTGATGCCGCGCTGCCGAATGTCGAAACGGCGGAAGTCGCGGACGCCGACTTGCTCGTTGTCACCGACCGGACCGAAGCGTTCATGGGCGTCCTGCTCGACTTTCTTGAACGCAAACAGCCGCGTGCCGCCAATGAATTTCATGCCGGGTCCGACGCGCGGACTTTGCGCGATGCGCTGGGCTGTTTTGCGACCGGCGTTACGATTGTCACTGCGTGCGATGAGAGCGGACAACCCATTGGCCTCACCGCCAACAGCTTCACCTCGGTATCGCTCGACCCGCCCTTATTGCTTGTCTGCATCGCCAATAATGCGGGATCGGCGCCGATATTGCGTAACGCGAGCCATTTCGCAGTGAATGTCCTGCAAATCGGCCACCAACCGGCCTCCAACCGCTTTGCTGGGCGCGGTGAGGATCGCTTTGCCGCAACGCCGTGGACCCCCGGAGAGGCCGGGGTGCCGCTTATCGATGGTGCGCTCAGTTCATTCGAGTGCCGCCGTTATGCTGTCCATGATGGCGGCGATCATTTCATCCTGGTGGGTGAAGTCGTCCGTGCGCAATTTGAGCCGCGGCGCGATCCGCTGCTCTATTTCCGCGGTAAATACCGGCGGTTACATTTCGCCTGAGCCACTGCCGGGTTCGGCATAGCGCAGCTCAAGATAGCGCTTGTGGCTCGATAGGCGGTCCATATCGGCAGCGGCGATCTGGTGGACGACCTCGTCGATTTTCGCGTCGACCAGTTGCAGCCCTTCGACCAGCTCAACCTCAGGCACCCGGCCGTTGCGATCCGTGCGCCGCATCTGGGCCGGCACCCGGCGATAGCGGTCGATAAGATCGGGCAGCTCATCGCCGACTAGCCGCCGCAACTCCTGCGCTTCTGGCACCTGGGGATTCAAAGCCGCCAATTGCGGCCCCAGGCTCGCCAGCCGCTGGCCGATCATGTCGGTCAGTTCCTGTGCCGGAGCGGGGAGGGCGCGCCGTTGTTGGTGGAGATATTCATCGGCCCGCGCCGCGATCTGGGGCAGGCTCGCGGCAGTGCCGATGGCTTGCGGCGCTACCCGCCGTTCGCCGCTCAGCACCCCCGCCCCCATCAGCACCAGAAAGCCGAGGACTGGCAACAACAGAAAGCCCAAAATGCCGAGCGGATTGACGATGAGCGACCAGGCCAGCATCGCAATCAGCAGCGCGGCGATGCCCAGCGCCGCCATCACCAGAAAACGTTGCACGCGGCGAATGGCGCGGGCGCGGCGTGCTTGACCGCGTGCACGGCGGACCGCCGGGTCACGGTCGCGCTGAATCCGGTTGGTCACCGCGCGGGCGGCACTCACCGCCTCAGTGGCAGCAGCAGAGGCCTTCAGGCTGCTCACTTGGTGGCCGACGCCTCAATCGCCGCGAACGGGCTAGCTTCGCCATCCAGTTGCGCTGCGGCCTCTGCCTGGCCTTGGGCGCGGGCGATATAGCCCTTCGACTTCTCAACTTCGCCAGACAGAGTGGTGACCGTGATCTTCATCGATTCGAGCGCCTTCAATTTGAAAGTGTCGACCGCGTCCATCGTGTCATAGATATTCTGGAAGGCGCGTTGCAGCGTCTCCATCGGGATCGTGGAGGCCGCCGCTTGTTCGTGGATCAGGCCGGTATTTTCCTTGAGCAGTTTCCCCGTGCTTTCGATGATGCTCGCGGTAGTGCTGTTCAGCGCGGTGATCTGGTTCAGCACCAGCTTCTGATTGGCCATCGCCTGCGCGACCGTGACCGCCGTGCGCAGCGCGCCAACTGTGGTGGTCGATGCGCGGTCAACGCCTTTGATGAGCTCGATATTATTCTTTTTGACAAGATCTAGCGCCAGATAGCCCTGCACGCTGACCGCCAGCTGGGTCAGGATGTCTTGGGCGCGCTGTCGCACATAAAAGAGCGCGCTCTGACGGATGGCGTTGGCCTTCTCAGCATCGGTGCCGTCCAGTTCAAGCGCCTTGGCCTCCAGCCGTTCGTCGAGCGTCTTGGCGACGTGGACCATCTGCTCCAGCCGGCCCATCGCCGCCCACAGATTCTGCCGCTCAATATCGATGTCGCCATTATCCTTGAGCAATTCAGTCTTGCCGTTGCCGAGCCGCCCTAAAATCGCCGAAATATGCCCCTGCGCGCTCTCATATTTATCGAAATAAGTGCGGACGCTGCCGCCATAGGGGATCAGGCCGAACAGTTTTTTCTGGCTGAGCATCCCCTGGCGGGTCGGGTCGAGATCCTCAACAGTCTGCCGCAGCGCCACCAGATCGGTGCCGACATTACTGTCATCGGTCATCGCCCGCACTGGCCGGTCGAGGAATCGGTTTGATTGCTGCGCCGCCGCCATGATTTCGGCGCGGCCCATATTGGTGATCTGGTCGAGCTTTTTTCCAAATTCCGGGCTGTTGGTCTCACTCGACACCAGATCGGTGACGAAGGCGTCGACCCGGCTGTCGAGTTCGGTCCTGGCCTCCGCGGCAATGCTGACCAGGCCAGCGGCCTTTTCCGGTGCCACGGTGGGCACGGGTGACGGTGCTTCGAGGATGATCACCGGCTCAGCGGTGATTGTGCTGGTCTCGGTCTTGGTCGCTTCAGTCATAATCGGCTCGGCCCTTATGCGGTGACAACAGCAACATGCGAACGAATGCCCGCCACCGCAAGAGGCGCAATTGCGGACAGCGTATTATAATGGCAACACAGTCATGCTGTCGAGTCCTGAAAATCGGCCCCGCGCGCCAGCACCGGCGCGATCCAGGCGCTGATAACCAGCTGGGCCAGATGATAGAGCAGGAGCGGCAACAGGACCATGCCCGCCATATTCGCTGGAAACAGCAACGCAGCGAGCGGTGCGCCGACCGCGATGCTTTTATGCGCGCCGGAAAACAGCATCGCGATCCGATCCCCGCGCCGGAGTTGCATGGCGCGTCCCAGCAGCCATGCGCCGCCAAAACCGACCACCAGCATCACGCCAATCGCGCCGCCGAGAATCGCAAAATCGCCGCCCGACAGCCGCGACCAGATGCCGTCGACCACAGCGGCGGAAAAGGCGACAAAGACCGCAATCGCAATCGCCCCCTGATCCATCGTCTTGATCGCCGCAGGATGCCGCAGCGCCCACGGCCTGAGCCAGGGTTGCAGAAACTGGCCAATGAGGAACGGTAGCAGCAGGATCGTCGCGATCCGCACTGCCAGATCACCAG
>JANOPV010000284.1:0-2163 GCA_031422035.1 Sphingomonas sp.
CGGTTGCGGCGGCAGATCAGCATCGCGGTGGACCCGGCGCTGTGTGTGATGTGGCCTGAGGGACATCATGATGGCTTTCCTGATCCACGCTTTCCAAATGACGGCGCGCATGCGGGTCTGCTCGGCTATCGGTATATCGGCCCGCGCCAGCCCGAGATGATCGACGGCAGCGCCGCCTATCTGGCGCAGCGACTGTCGCACGGGATAACTGAAGGCGTAACGGAGCTGGGCGATGGCACGACATTGTGGCTCGAATGCAACGCCGCGGAGCTGAACGGGGTTTCGTTCAGCAAAGGTTGTTATGTGGGGCAGGAGAATACCGCTCGGATGAATTGGCGATCGACCGTCAATCGCCGAGTCGTGGTGGTGCCCATCGCCGATGCCGATCCGAAGCGGCAGCGGGCGGCCTATCCCGATCTCGGCTGGTCAGTGGAACATCGCCGGATCGAAGATATTCCGGCCAGCGCATGGCGGGAGTGGATGGGAGAGCGGCCATGAAGCTGAAGTTGAAACACTTGGTGGAAGTAGCCGGACTGTTTTTCGCAGTGACCAGCGGCGCGGCGGCGCAGGAGTCGCCAATCTGTTCCATGGATACGGCGGAGGCGGCGACGGTGGCGGCGATTGCGGCGGAGCCGGAGCGGTATCGCGGGCGGTGCGTCCGGGTCGACGGCATCCGTGATGGAACGCATTTTTACCATAATATAACAGCAGTTTATACGCGTGAACGACTTTATGGTGACCCGGCCAGCAGCGGCGGCACCATCGGCATCGACAGCCGCAACCGGGGCGCTCCCGCGCAGTGGGTGCGGGTGGTGGGCTGGGTCGATGATTGCAGTGCGCGACAGCAGCGCCTGCAAACAGCCGCGCCTGCGAACGAGATCATCATGCTGTCCGGATATTGCCATTATTTTCCCGGCCCGGTCCTGAGCGTGGTCGACGAGCAGGTGTTGAATACCGCGCCGCCGGTGCGATTGGTCAGGGGCTGGGCCGATCCGGCGCCGGGGCATTTGGCGCCGATGGCGGACGGCCCAGCGCAGGGCCGATTTGCCGCGATGGGCGCACGGATTTTTGCCCTGTTCGAAAGTGAAGACCGCGCCGCATTGGTCGCGGCGCTGCTGCCGAATGCGGGCGGAACCCAGCGGACCGACGCCGAGGCCACCGAACTGGCCGACTATCTGCTCAGCATAACGTCGCCGCTGCAGGCGATGCGCGGGCAGGATCTGCTGGTCGAAGTGCTGGGCTGGCGCGAGCCGCTATGGGCGGATGCGGACTGGCGGGCGGAGCGGACCGCAAACCCCGGCCCGCCGACGGCCATCGTCTGTCTGGCGGGCTCACCGCGCGATGCGGGGTTCATGCCGCTGTCCGAACGCGATGCGCACATGCTGCCGGGTCGACCCTATGGCTGTATGCGGATGGAAATCGGTAGCGATGATCGGGTGGTGATCGAGATTGACCGCAATGCGCACGCGCTGGCGGAACCACCCGCGCGCTGAGCTCCGGTAGGCGTTTACCGGCTGGTAGCGCTTGTGCAGCCATAAGCGCGGCATGTTCGTGCGCACACTCATCTTTGTTTCCATTTCCGCCGTCATGTTTGCGGTGATGGGGCCGCGTCTGGGCACGCGCGCGAGCGACATGTTTACTGAGCAAAATGCGGCGTCGAGCGTGGATGCGAGCGCGCCCGCTGGGTCGGGCGTGCCATCCAGTAACGGGGCCGAAGTGGTGTTAACCCGGGACCGCGACAGCCATTTTCGCGCTGACACTCGGGTCAATGGCCAGCCACTGCGGATGATGGTCGATTCGGGCGCAACCGTGGTGGTGATGAACGAGGCGGATGCCCGCCGCGTCGGCATTTATACCGCCGATCAGGATTTCACCAATGAGGTGCTGACCGCCAATGGCGTGGTCGCGGTTGCGCCGGTGACGATTGACCGGATGACTATCGGCGGGATCGAGCGCCGGTCGGTGCGGGCGGCGGTGATGCGCGGCGACGCACTGGGCCAGCCGTTGCTGGGGCAGTCGTTCCTCAACACGCTGGGCAGCGTGAATATCGAGGGTGAACGGATGCGGCTGCGCTGAGGCGCGCGACCCGATGGTTGCGCCGAGCCGCGCTTCGCCCCATGTGGCGGGGATGACCGATCATGTGACAACCCGCATGGGTGCGCC
>JANOPV010000285.1:0-5741 GCA_031422035.1 Sphingomonas sp.
CATCCCGCCTCAGGAATCGTTCATCGCAGCAGCGCTAGCCAGATCGTCTGAAGGAGCGGCATGGAGGCGCGTTGAGCGGGTGGAGGATTTATGAGCGGGTTTGGGCTGGTGCGCGGCACCAAGAGCGGGCTGGTGCATGGCGCCAAAATAATGGTGTCGTCGGTGGCGGTGTTGGCGCTGGTCGCTTGTGCTGGCGCGGTGCCGCGCAGCGGTGGGCCGCAAACGACGGCCAATCGCCCGGCGCCGCCACGCGTCGCGACGCCCCGCCCCAATCAACCCCGCCCTAATCAGCCGCGCCCCGCCCAGCCGCGAGTCGCCACGCCGCGCCCGGCGCAGCCGCAAACCCCGGCGCGGGTGCCGGTCAACGCCAACCGTAACGACCCCGGCCTTAATCGCCCGCCGCCAGGGCTGGAGCCGGTCATCCACGAATTGTGGCGCAGTTTTCCAGGGCGCACCGGCATTGCCGTCACCCGGATCGGCAGCAGCTGGACGGTTGGTCGCCGCGCCGACGAATTTTTCCCGCAGCAAAGCGTGTCGAAACTGTGGGTGGTGCTGACCATCATGGACCGCATCGACCGGGGGCAGGCGGCGCTGACCGATGTGGTCCGCATTGGCCCCGACGACCTGACCCTGTTCAACCAGCCACTCGCCGCGCGCGTCCGGGCCGAGGGTGAAGTACGGATGACGGTGCGCGAGCTGATTGAGGATGCGATCACCGTCAGCGACAATGCCGCCAATGAGGCGCTGCTGCGTCATGCCGGAGGCTCTGATGCGGTGCGCGAATTTCTGTCACGCAATGGCTTTGCCGGCATCCGTTTTGGCCCTGGCGAACGCGCCTTGCAGAGCCGGATTGCCGGCCTGCAATGGCAGCAACGCTATTCGGTGGGGCGGACATTCCAGACCGAGCGGGCGCTGATCCCGGCCTCTGTTCGCCGCGCGGCGCTCGACCGTTATCTGGCCGATCCGGAGGATGGCGCGCATCCCGCCGCAATTGCCGCTGCGCTGGCCCGGCTGGCGCGCGGCGACCTGCTCTCACCCGCCTCAACCGCTTATGTCCTCGACGCGCTGACCCGCACCCGTAGTGGCCCGCAGCGGCTGCGCGCCGGGGTGCCCGCGGGCTGGACGGTCGCGCATAAGACCGGGACCGGCCAGGAATTTGAGGGCCGCTCCACCGGCTATAACGATGTCGGCATCCTCACCGCCCCCGATGGCACCCGCTATGCCGTCTCGGTCATGCTCGCCCACACCACCGCCAGCATCCCCCAGCGTATGGCGCTGATGCAAGGGGTCAGCCGGGCGGTGGCGATGAACCATGGGTTATAGAGGCAATTAGTCGCTGCTGAGCAACGTCGAGCATAAGGTTTCATCGCCGGTCCAGTCAATTTCATCGACCGTCGGCACCTCATGCGGCGAAGGGCGGCGCGGCCTGTTGTAGGCCGACCGGAAAAAAATCCAGGCCATCGAATTGTCGAACTGGGCGATCCGGGCATTATCCAGCTGGGCATCGGCTGGGCTAATCTCCAGCTGCTCGGTCCGCGAAGTGCGGATCATACGAATCGCATTTTCTCTAATATCAAAGGCACGGGCATAATTCCGACCAAATAATCGGGTATTAAAATTGCTATTGTGCGTCCAGCGTATTTGCTCCGTAGCCGAAGGAATGCGGACAGTCGTGACGTAGCAGGAAAAATTGGGCGCATTGTAATAAGGGACGCTTTGGTCCTGCTGTGTGGGCCGAAGCCGCCGTTCGGGCGGGCTGAAGCCACCGCCGGGCAAGCTGAGCGACCGCGTTGCGAAGTCGCTGCTGTTATCCCAATCGACCATACCGGTGCCGCTGATTGTCATTACTGCCGCACGTGCCCGCGCATCATAGCGATAACGAACCTCATCGATATTCTGCCACAGATCGCCGGTCATTTGTTGCCGGATGGCGTTGAGCAGCTGCGACGAACTGAGCGCCGAAATCTGCGCATGCAACAGCAATCCCCCAATCCCCCGGATAACGGTCGTGCGTGTGACGGTTGCCGGCTGGTCGAAACCAGCGCGCGCATCGATATCATACAAGGTCAAATCATCGGGCGATGGTGCCGCCTGCCATGGCCGAGCAGTAAGGTCGGCGCCCGCCTGCGTCAGCGGTAGATACCAACGGTAAGAAAGAGCTGGTTCGGTTGATGGTGTGGCGACGGCGGGGAGCGTTCCATCTAGCCAATATGTGATCCCGTCTATCGTCGCCCGTGCGAGAACGTGGTCAAAAGAGCCCGGATTGGGTAGGCGTTCGTTCAATCCGTCATCTCCATCGGAATTGTTGGCCAACACCGCTTCGGCTGGGATGCCGAGTTCACCCAGCAGAGCAAGGAGCAGGGCCGTTTTGCCTTTGCAGTCACCAAAGCGCCGCTCCCAGGTCAGGTCAGCAGTCGCCGGGGTCAAATTTCCCGCATTCAAACCCACGTAGATATACCGGACATCTTGCTGAACCAGTCGCAGCGCTGCCTGCGTGCGCGCCAACGGCGTTGCGTTGGTTGCCGCAATCCGGCGCGCCTCTTCTCGCAGCGGCGATCGGGGTGCTAAAGTTGCAGCGGTACGAAAAAGGGCTTCAAATTGCCGCGACACTGACTGCCAATCAGCAAAGTCGCTGTACTCGGCAATACGCTGCCAATTGAAACGCGGCGGAGCTTGATTCGGCGGGGCCACAGGCCCCGCGTTGTCGAAGCGCAGATCAAGGCTGTTGGGGGTGCGCTGCGCCATCGCAGCCATTTGCGGGGACATCCGGATGACCGGCTCTTGTCCGCGCTCCCAACTCAGTCCCAAATGCAATCGCCCAGCAGGCGGTTCGGGGGCTACGAACAGCATCCCGTAAACAGAAGCGCCGAGAGTCGGGTCGTTGGACTCGATTGTTGTTGCAACCTCGATCTCGTCGCCCACGCGCAGATCAGGCACCTGCAGTACGGCGGTCAACAGGCCGTCAATACGTGCCTGATCGAGCTGATCCTCGCGCCGAAGGACTGTGAATTCGGTATTGCGAAGGACGTCGATGATTGTGCCGTCACGATGGATGCGGACGGCATGAACCATGGCCGCGCCAGCTTGCGGGTTCCAACTGATAGTAACGTTACCGAGCTGTAGCGCATTGGGATGCAGAATGCGGATTCGGTAACTTTGATGCAGTGATTGCCCGCGCGTGGTGAGGCGCGCTAGCGAATCATTATAGCGGACAAATATCGGCCCGCTCACGTCTGGCGGAACATCAATGGGTTCGGACCGGTTTGCCCAATCAGGAATCGGGCCCTGTCGTATACGCTCATTTTGGGCAAAGGTCGCGACCGATGTCATAGCAAGCAAAACGGCACCAATTACGTATGTCGGACGCACAACCATCTCTCCTCCTGTTGGGGCAACACTGGCGCAAGGAATGATATGTGCAACCCCTAACGTCACTGACCCGCGTGCGGCACTAAAGGCATATAAACAAGAAAGGGCGGCCCGTTGCCGGACCGCCCCTTTGCGTTCTGTGCTGGATCCCGGCCGTCGCCGGGATGACGCAAGGCCTAAGCGGCTAAGCCGCCAAGGCTTGCGTCACTTAAGCTCAACCGTACCGCCGGCTGCTTCGATCTTCGCTTTGATCTCTTCAGCTTCGGCTTTGTTGATGCCTTCCTTGATTGCCTTTGGTGCGGATTCGACCAGCGCCTTGGCTTCGCCGAGGCCCAGTGCGGTGATCGCGCGGACTTCCTTGATGACGTTGATCTTGTTGCCACCGTCGCCGGTCAGGATCACGTCAAATTCGGTCTGCTCTTCAACAGCAGGGCCAGCTTCGGCGGCTGGGCCAGCAACGGCAACAGCAGCAGCGGCGCTCACGCCCCACTTTTCTTCGAGCATCTTGGAAAGGTCAGCCGCTTCGAGAACGGTCAATGCCGACAGGTCTTCAACAATTTTGGCGAGATCAGCCATGGGTTTTCTCCAATATGGGGCGGCGCCCCGTTTGTTCGGTTATGTTGGTCGTCTGCTAAAAATCAGGCTGCTTCTTTGGCGGCATAAGCCCCAAAGACGCGAGCAAGCTGTCCTGCCGGAGCTGCCGCAATTTGCGCCAGCTTGGTGGCCGGAGCCTGCACCAGACCGATGATCTTCGCACGCAGCGCGTCGAGCGACGGCAGCGTGGCCAGGGCTTGCACCCCGGTTGCATCGAGAACGGTTGACCCCATGCCGCCACCGACGATTTCGAGCTTGTCGTTCGTCTTGGCGAATTCAGCGACGATCTTGGCGGCAGCAACAGGGTCGCTGCTGGTTGCCATGGCCGTCGGCCCGGTCAGCAGATTGCTGATCCCGGCATAGGGGGTGCCCTCAAGCGCGATCTTGGCAAGACGGTTCTTAGCGACCTTATAATCGGCGCCAGCATCACGCATCTTGTTCCGCAAGGCCGTCGATTGCGCGACGGTCAAACCGAGGTTGCGGGTAACGACCACAACACCGGCGCTTTGGAACACTGCGCGCAACTGGTCGACGACTTCGGCCTTTTCGTTGCGGTCCATGCCACTTCTCCACTCATGCTCCCCCGGCCGTAGCCAAAGGAGCGGCTCATGATGGTACCACCGGAACAGACACGTCGAAACGCGCCCGCGCATGGCGGCACCGCTATTGTCCAAGGGGAAAAGGTCGTGGCCACCGCGAACGGTGGGCCGGTGGTGCGTGCCAGAGGCTAACTCTAGGCTGCACCCGAAAGACTGTTCCCCGTCTCGGCAGGCGATTAAGCGCAGTAACTGCGCACCTGCTGTCTCGGACGGCGTCGGCAGATGAATCCATTCACCGACAAGCCGCGCGCCTAGGCGGGAGGGCCAGCCAAGTCAAGCGCAGGGAATCGAAAATGGGGGCTGGCAATGTCCGGACTTTTGGCGTTTAATTCGGGCAACAGCAAATACACAGCTCATAAAACGGGGGTTTTCATGAACAGGACGAATTTCGCACGGTATATTCTGGTTTCCGGCGTTGCGCTTGTCGCGCTGTCCGGCGCGCTTGCAACATCGGCGATTGCGCAACAGTCGCCGCTGCCGACCGAAGAAGAGCAAGCGGAGGAAGCGGCGCGGAGCAATGAGGACATCCTCGTCACCGGTTCACGTATCCGCCGCGACCCGAATGACAGCGCGCTGCCGCTGCAGATTGTCAACCGCGAGGAATTGACGCGCGAAGGGATTAACAGCTCCGAACAGCTCATCGCCTATCTGTCGACCAACGGTAATGGCGGCGACAATCTGGCCTCCAACTCTGACGTCGTTTCGGGTCAGCAACGCGGCAATAATGGCGCGTCCTTTGCCAATTTGCGCGGGCAGGGGTCCGCAGGCACGCTGGTGCTGCTCAACGGTCGCCGGGTTGCGGCCCACGGGCTGAATGGCGGCGCGGTTGATGTGAATCAGATCCCGTTCGCAGCCATTGAGCGCGTCGAAGTGCTGAAAGATGGCGCATCGGCCATTTACGGCACCGATGCGATTGGCGGCGTTATCAACTTCATCACCCGCACCGATTATGAGGGCCTTGGCCTCAGCGCCTTTACCGATATTACCGAGCGCGGGGATGCGCCGATCTACCGGGTCTCGGCCATTGCCGGCTGGGGTGATCTCGATGAGAATGGCTTTAACGTCATGGCCTCGGTCAGCTATGCGCGCAGCGGCGCGTTGCGCGGCAGTGATCGTGATTTCGTCAACACGTTTCAGCCGGATCGCGGCCTGTCGGTTGATACGCGCGGCACGCCCTTT
>JANOPV010000286.1:0-6320 GCA_031422035.1 Sphingomonas sp.
CACCGCGACCACGCGGACGAATTCGATATCGTCAATTTTTGCCAGCGGCGTGTCCGCCAGCATGTCGCCCAGCACGGTGCCCTTCACCGGCACCAGCGCATTGACCGGCACGCTTTCGGGGTGGGCCGACAAGGTCGCCAGCGTGTGGATGAAGCCCACCCGGTCGGCGCGTGTTTCGCCCATGCCGACAATTCCGCCGCTACACACGTTGATGCCTGCACGCCGCACCTCGGCCAGCGTATCAAGCCGGTCCTCCATCGTCCGTGTGGTGATGATCTCGTTATACCGCTCGGGCGAGGTGTCGATATTGTGGTTGTAGTAATCGAGCCCCGCCTCGGCCAGCATATCGGCTTGGCTTGGCGTCAACATCCCCAGCGTCATGCAGGTTTCCATGCCGATCTGCCGCACGCCTTTGACGATTTCGACGATCGCGGGCATGTCCCGGTCCTTGGGGTTGCGCCACGCCGCGCCCATGCAGAACCGGTGGCTGCCATTGTCCGCCGCCTGTGCCGCCTTTTGCAGCACCGCCTGCACATCCATCAACTTGGTCGCCTCAACGCCGCTGTCGGCCTTCACCGATTGGCTGCAATAGCCGCAATCCTCGGGGCAACCGCCGGTCTTGATGCTCAGCAAGGTGCAAAGCTGAATCTGCCCCACCGCGTGGTGCGCGCGGTGAACGGTTGCGGCTTGATAGACCAGTTCGTCGAACGGCAGGTCGAACAACGCAGCGATTTCTGGACGAGTCCAGTCGGTGCGGGGCAAGTCTGTGGTCATGGTGTTTCCCGATAAGCCCAGCGCAATGCAGCCAGCGCCGCGCCGTGATAGATGGTGGCGTGCTGTTCCTGCGGTTGCGGCACATAGGCAAAGCGCAGACCCGCTGGCATGCGCGCGCGAATGGCGAGGGCCAGCCGCTGCGACCCGCGCAGATGATCGCCGCCCTCATCCGCCGTGGTCAGGTACAGCATCCGCGCGCCAGCCGGTTGTGCCGCCAGCAACGCCCGAGCGCGCACCGCCAGCGCCATATTGTCCCACCACAGGCTCGGGCTGATCGCCAAATAATGGGTGAACATCGTCGGCGCATTCAGGAAGGTATCGACGATGAAATAGCCGGCGAGCGATTCCCCGATAACCAGCCGCTGATAGTTCCCGCGATAAGATGCGGCGACGAACGGCATGACCTCCTCGGCAATCATCTGGCGGAAACGCTCTGCCCCGCCCAGCGTCGGATATTGCTGCCGATAATCAGTGCTATCGGTCGGCGTGGTCAGCTCGTTGCGGCGGTCTACCGTCTCGATCCCGACGACGATCATGTCGGGATACATGCCGCTAAGGCCGCCAAGCTGCGCGAGACCTGCGATATGCCCGAAATCCTGCGCCACCCCGCCATCTATGACATAGAGCACCGGCCAGCGGCGGGTCGGCTCGCGTTCATAGGCGGCGGGCAGATAGATGTTTATCGTCCGCTCCTGCGCCATGATTACAGAGCGAAAACGGATGCTGGTGCCGATGGCCACTGGCGCTTCGGCAATCGGGGTTAATGCTTCAGCACGCGCAACACTTGCCGAACAGAGCGCTGCACCTGCCAGCGCCAGCGCTTGAAACAGGTGTTTCAATCCCGATCCTCCACCAGCATTGTCAATTGCACGATCCGGTCGCGGGTCAGCTGTTCCAGGCACTGCGAGATGAGCATCGGTTCCATTGATCCGCCGCGTGCGACATAGCCTTCAACGACACACTGAGCATCGCGCCAGGCGATCCACGTGCGCTGCGCCCGCAGCAGCGCTTGGTAATAGGTCGGACGGCCCTCGCGCCGGTCGCTCTGCGGATAAGTGTCGCGCCGCCGCATCTCCGCCACGGCATCAGGCCAGAGCCGGTTGAGCGCCTGGTCCGCCTCGGCAAAAGCCTCCCCGGCGCAGATGTTCATGCCGAGCTGGGTTCGGGTGTCCGGGCATGATTGCGGGGTATCGTCGCTTTGCTGCGCGGTTACGGCCATGGGCGCGGCCATCAGCAAAGTGGCGGTTACAAAGGTCCATGTGGTGCCCACTATCAGTTCTCCAATGGCGGCATATTATGCCCGAGCAATCGCAGCACGTCCGCAGCGCACTCGACGATGTTGCTGCCCGGTCCATATATCCCCTGCACTCCGGCATCGCGCAGGAAGTCATAATCCTGCGGCGGAATGACCCCGCCCACAAACACTTTGATGTCACTGCGACCAGCTGCGCGGAGCAACCGGATCAGCTCTGGAATCAGTGTTTTATGACCAGCCGCGAGCGATGATGCGCCGATGGCATCGACGTCGCGTTCCAGTGCGGTGGCCAGCGTTTCTTCGGGTGTCTGGAACAACGGGCCGGAAATCGCGTCAAAACCCATATCGCCAAAGGCGCTGGCCACGACGTTCGCGCCGCGATCATGCCCGTCCTGCCCCATTTTGGCGACGAGGACGCGGGGCTTGTGGCCGATCCGCCGGGTGACCGCTTCCACACCCTCCAGCACCTGCGCCCAGCGCTTGTCGAAGGCGTGGGCGCTGCCGTAAATGCCCTTTACTGGGGTCGGGGTGGTGGCATAGCGACCGAACACCGCCTCCATCGCGTCCGATATTTCGCCAAGGGTGGCACGGGCGCGAGCGGCGGTAACAGCGAGGGCGAGGAGGTTGTCTTGTGCGCCAGCCCCCGCAGTCAGCGCCGCGAGAGCCGCCTGACACGCCGCCTCATCACGCCCTGCCCGCGTCTTGGCCAGCCGCGCAATCTGTCCCGCACGCACCTTGTCATTATCGATGGCAAGGAAATCGATCGGCGTCACATTGGTCGGCTGGTATTTATTGACCCCGACAATGACATCCTGGCCGCGATCCACTCGCGCCTGTCGTGCGGCGGCGGATTCTTCGATCATCGCCTTGGGCCAGCCTGCCGCAACGGCCTTGGCCATGCCGCCTTCGGCCTCGACCCGCTCGATGATCGCCCACGCGTCTTCACAGAGTTTGGCCGTCAACGCCTCGACATAATAGGAGCCGCCCAGTGGATCGACTACCTTTGTGATCCCGCTTTCTTCTGCCAGCACGATCTGGGTATTGCGGGCGATGCGAGCGGAAAATTCTGTTGGCAAGGCAATGGCTTCATCCAGCGCATTGGTGTGCAGCGACTGCGTCCCGCCCAGCGTCGCCGCCATCGCCTCAATGGTTGTGCGGATGACATTATTATACGGATCGGCCTCCTGGAGCGAGACGCCCGAAGTCTGGCAATGCGTGCGCAGCATCTTCGACCGCTCGTCCTTCGCGCCCAGCCCGTCCATCACCCGGTGCCACAAAGTCCGCGCGGCCCGCAGTTTTGATACCTCCATGAAGAAGTTCATGCCGATGCCAAAAAAGAAGCTCAGCCGTCCGGCGAACGCGTCAATATCCATGCCGCTGGCCATCGCGCGCTGCACATATTCCTTGCCATCTGCAATCGTGAACGCCAGCTCCTGCACCGCCGTCGCTCCAGCCTCATGCATATGATAGCCGCTGATCGAAATGCTGTTAAATTTCGGCATGTTGGCGGACGTATAAGCGATAATATCTGAAACAATTCGCATGCTCGGCTCGGGCGGATAGATATAGGTATTACGGACCATGAACTCCTTGAGAATGTCGTTCTGGATCGTCCCATCGAGCGCTGCCAGCGGAACGCCCTGCTCCTCGCCCGCCACGATGAAGAACGCCAATATGGGGATCACCGCGCCGTTCATCGTCATGCTGACCGACATCTGATCGAGCGGAATACCGTCGAACAAGATCTTCATGTCCTCGACGCTGTCAATCGCGACGCCGGCCTTCCCCACATCGCCGACGACGCGGGGATGGTCGCTGTCATAGCCGCGGTGGGTGGCAAGGTCGAAGGCGACGCTCAGCCCCTTTTGCCCGGCGGCTAAATTGCGGCGATAAAAGGCGTTCGACTCTTCGGCAGTTGAAAAGCCCGCATATTGCCGGATGGTCCAGGGGCGGCCCGCATACATGCTGGCGCGCACCCCGCGCGTAAATGGCGCAAATCCGGGCAAACCGGGATCACTCGCGTCCTCGGCGGTATAGAGCGGCTTGATCGCGAAACCTTCTGGCGTCGGCCAAGTCAGGTCTCGTCCCTTGACCTCTTTCGCAGCAGCTGCCTGCCAGTCGGAAAGGGTCGGTTCGGTCATTATTGTACCATTCAAGCTGCGGCGCTGGGCCTCGCACTGGCCAGCGCGTGCCAATCGCGCAGAGCCGTCAGATCTTCTGGCATTGCTATACCGATAAAATTGGCGAAATCGACAGTCGTCAGCAGCAAAATGTCGGCGATTGTATATGTGTCGCTCGCCAGAAATTCGCGGCCTTGCAACGCACTGTCAAAGAACCTTAGGGCATCGTCCACCCGCGGCCGATTGGCCTCTCCCCATTCGGCATTGCGACCGGGCAAAGCAGCTGTGAATGCGTGGGTATGGACCCAAACTGCGCCGACCGGAGGCATCAGGATCATCTCAACCCGGCGGCTCCACATCTCGATCAGCGCCTGATCGCGCGCATCGACGCCGAATAGTGGCGGATCGGGATGCAGCCCCTCAAGGTAGCGGCAGATGGCAACGCTTTCCGCGATCACTGCCCCATCATCAAGCTGCAGCGCCGGGGTCTGCCCGCGTGGGTTCAGCGCAACAAAGTCTGCCGCCTTCTGCTCGCGCGCAATGATCGACAGGTCGCGGGTCGGTAGGGTTACGCCCTTTTCCGCCGCAAATATGCGCACCCGGCGCGGATTGGGCGCGGGGTTGGGCGAATTGAAGAACAGCATCGACTATTGCCCCTTGAACGCGGCAGAGCGCTTTTGCAGGAACGCCATCGCCCCTTCAACCGCATCCGCCGTCGATCCTGCAATCCGCTGCCCTTTGGCCTCCAGATGCATCGCATGACCATAATCATGCTCGAGCGCGGCCAGGATATTCTGCCGGATGATACCAATCGCCCGCGTCGGTCCCGCCGCTAGCCGCGCCGCGAGCGCGGTCGCCTCCGCCATCAACACATCATCGGCCACGCACTTATGGATCAGGCCCCAGTCCGCCGCCTTGGGCCCATAAATCTTCTCACCCAGCAACATCATTTCGGTCGCACGTGCCTTGCCGATCAGGCGCGGCAACATCCACGTCGCGCCGCCGTCTGGCACCAGCCCAATGTTGACGAACGCCATCAGGAAATAGCCGCTCTCCCCCGCCACCACGAAATCCCCAGCGAGCGCGAGGCTGCACCCTATGCCCGCTGCCGGGCCATTCACCGCCGTGACAATCGGGATCGGCAGATGCGCCAGCTTCATCATCATCGGGTTATAACTGGTGGTCAGCGCCGCATAGGCACCCTCCCCGCCCGTCGCCGTGCGCTCACCCCGAGCGGTCAGGTCAGCGCCCGAACAGAATGCGCGGCCCGTGCCGGTAATCAACAGCGCCCGCGCATCCCCCAGATTGTCCAGCGCATGGCTAATCTCATCCCCCATCTGCGGCGGCATGGCATTCAGCCGCTCGGGCCGGTTGAGAGTGATGGTGGCGATGCTGCCGGTGATCGACAGGGTAATGGTTTCGTAAGTCATTGGGCCTCCAAAAAGCCCCTCCCGTTTACGGGAGGGGTTGGGGTGGGAGCGAAATCGAGCGATGCTCTCAGTCGAAACAGCCCACCCCGCTGCGACTAACGAGCAAGCTCGCAAGTCTCACTGCCCCTCCCGTAAACGAGAGGGGTGTCGGTGCCAATCAGCACCGAAACAACAAGACTGCCCTTTACGTAAACGTAAGTCCAGCCCTCAGTTTGACCAGTGCGCGTCGCTGCGCGGCGTTTCCATAATCTCGGTCAGCACCCCGCCCATATCGCGCGGGTGAACAAAGAAAATCAGCGTCCCGTGCGCGCCAATCCGCGGCTTGCCCAGCACCCGCTTGCCCAGCCCCTCAAACCACGCCTTCGCCGCATGAATATCGGGCACCTCATAACAAACATGATGCTGCCCCCCCGCCGGGTTCTTCTCGAGGAATGCGGCAATGGAGGCGTTCCCCGGCAAAGGCTCGATCAACTCAATCTGCGTGCCGTCCAGCGCGCCATCGGCTCCCGGCGTATCGACAAAGCAAACCTTCACCCCCTGATCAGGCAGGTCGAATGGCTCATGAATATGCGTCGCGCCCATCACCTCGCGGTAAAAGACAATGCTGTCGGCAATCGAAGGCGTCGCGACGCCGATATGGTTCAGGCGGCCTAGTTTCATAAAATGCTCACGCCCCGATAATCACGAACTTGATGTGGCAGTATATGAAAACGCCGGTCATGATGACCAGCGCCGCGACAT
>JANOPV010000287.1:0-1778 GCA_031422035.1 Sphingomonas sp.
CGACACGGGCAGCGAGCGAGGTGTAGATTTCTACCAACAGCGGCCCGGATCGCGGCACCGGATCAAACGGCCAGAACGGGATGGCACCGCCAAGCCGGTGGAACAGGCGCATGCCGGTAAGCGATGCCTTGCCAACCTGCGCTGCCCCAACCAGGTTGAAACAACTGGCCGAACGCGCCTGGCCAGTGCTGCGCTGGCGCTGCTCAACCAGCCGCAATCGGCCGATGCCGCCGCCGAAATGCACGCCCTCGCGCCCGCCATGGCGGCGGAAATAGGGCGCATAATGCGGGTGATCGACGAACGTGTTTGCTCCCAGATGGCGGTCGGGAGCGGCGATGTTGTCGACCAAGGCCCACAAGGCGCGGGTGTCGGGCGGGCTGCCGGGCAAAGCGGGGAAATAGGCTCCGGCATCGGCAAAGGGCAAAGCGGGCGAGAGGTCGACGCCGATCAGGATGTCCGCATCACGGGCCGCTAGGTCGATGAGCCAAGCCAAGGCTTCGGCGCGGGACCAGCGGTGATCGGGGCGAACGAGCTGCGGCGCGGCGCTGCCACTGACGACAGCAATGGCAATGCCGCCCGGGCGTTCAACCGCGGCGCCGGACCAGTCGATACAGGCAAAGGTGGAAAACCGCCGCATATTTGCTCTTTGCCCGCCCGCTCAACGCTTGCAACCGCAACCTTGACCGCCCACATGAGGTTTATGCTTATTGAGACAGAGTTGACGCCGAACCCGGCGACCCGCAAATTCCTGCCCGGCCGGGTGGTCATGTCCGGCGGTAGCCGCGATTTTGCCAGCCCTGAGGCCGCTACCGCGTCGCCGCTCGCTGAGGCGTTGTTTGACTTAGGCGATGTAACCGGCGTGCATTTCGGCCGCGATTTTGTCGCGGTGACTGCTGCGCCCGGCGTTGATTGGGTGATGCTGCAGGCCGACGTGGCGGCGCTGCTGCTCGACCATTTTACTGCCGCCATGCCGCTGTTGCGCGACAGCGGTAACGGTATCGCGGTT
Source organism: Sphingomonas sp. (assembly GCA_031422035.1). Lineage (GTDB taxonomy): Bacteria > Pseudomonadota > Alphaproteobacteria > Sphingomonadales > Sphingomonadaceae > Sphingopyxis. Next base: position 1,007 of record JANOPV010000287.1, read on the forward strand.
CCGGCTGAGGCGGATGATGAAGCAGCGCTGGCTGCCGTTGACCCGGCCGATCAGGATATTGTCGATCAGATCATCGACCTCCTTGAAACCCGCATCCGCCCCGCTGTGGCCAATGATGGCGGCGACATCCGCTTTCGCAGCTACCGCGACGGCAACGTCTATCTGACCATGCAGGGCGCGTGCGCGGGCTGCCCGTCGTCCACCGCGACATTGAAACAGGGCATTGAATCGCTGCTGAAACATTATGTGCCTGAAGTGACCGCTGTCCACGCGATTTGACCGCACGGCACCAACCTCCCTCCCCAAACTACAAAGGACATCCCATGGCTCAGCCGCTTGATGACGCCGCGCTCGACCAATTGTTCCGCACCGCTCGCTCAGCAAATGGCTATCTCGACCAGCCGGTGAACGAGGCGCAGCTTGATGCGATCTGGGGTCTGATGAAGATGGGGCCAACCTCTGCCAACTGCTTGCCCGCGCGACTGGTCTGGTGCGTGACGGACGAGGCAAAGGAAAAGCTGGCTGCTTGCGCTGGCGGGGCCAACCCCGATAAAATCCTTGCCGCTCCGGTTAGCGTTATTATCGGCATGGACATGGAATTTTTTGAGCTGCTGCCGGAGCTATTCCCGCACACCGATGCGCGCGCCTGGTTCGTTGGCAATGAGAAATTGAGCGCCGACACTGCGTTTCGTAACAGCTCGCTTCAGGGCGCCTATTTCATAATGGCCGCCCGCGCGCTCGGCCTCGACACCGGGCCGATGTCGGGGTTCAA
>JANOPV010000288.1:0-7744 GCA_031422035.1 Sphingomonas sp.
CGCGCCGAAACCGAAGTGGTCGGGCTCAAAGATAGCAAGTCACGCCCCGATGCCGGTATCGTGACCTTCCGCCACATCATGCTAAATCAGCGTGACGAGGTTGTTTGCCGCTGTGATCGTACAGCGCTTATCAAGCGCCGCGCGCCGGATTAACGCCGCGCTGCTTGCCGCGCCACCTGCAACCGCTGCACCGCGGCCAGGGTTTCGCGGACATGGTCGTTGGGGTTCATGTCACTATGCGCCAGCGCAATCGTGCCGTCTTGCGCGATGACATAGCTGGTGCGGTCGCTCATCGTCACGCCGGGCACCCGGGCCAGCGCGACCTGATAGCCGGAGATCACGGTGCTGCTGGCCTGTGCCATCGGAAAGGCGGAGCGGCATTCCTGCGTTGAAAAGCGCGCAAGGTCAGCGACGCTATCAGCGGACATGCCGAGAACGGTTGCGCCTGCCGCGCGGAAATCTGGCACGGCAGCGGCAAAGGCCCGGCTTTCAATGGTGCAGCCATCGGTAAACACCCGCGGGAAGAAATAAATGACCACCGGGCCGCGTTGCAAAAGACGACTGAGTGTGACGTTGAACCGCCGCCCACCCTGTGCCGCCGGGGCGGTAAAATCAGGGGCTCGTGCGCCGGTCCGCAATGCCGCTTCGGCAGGTGCCATGGTGAACCACAGGCCACCACCAACAGCTACGGTCAGGCACAAGGCGGCAAGTGTCAGGCGTAACGAGCGGGGCATGGGATTTCCTTAAGGATGAAATAGCGTGGTCGCAGACTAGACCCAGTGGCCCAGTTCGCCAAGCACCGATCAAAAGATCGGGTCAAATCCTAGGGGAAGCGTTTGAGATGCGCCAGTGATCGGCGTGTGAATGCCGCACTCCACCTTGTCCCAGCCCCGCCACCGGCCGGACCGCGGGTCGTCACCCGGCTGCACGACGCTGGTGCACGGCGCGCAGCCTATCGAGAGATAGCCTTGCTCCAATAGTGGATGTGCGGGCAAGTGGTGCTCGGTCATATAGGCATCAATCTGTGCCTTGTCCCAATCGGCTAGCGGGTTGATTTTCAGCCGCCCGGCGGAAATTTCAAACTTGGGCAGCGTCGCCCGGGTGGCGGACTGGAACGCCTTACGCCCGCTGAACTGGGCGTCGAAGGACGCGAGCGCAGCCTGCAAAGGTGCCACCTTGCGGATCGCGCAGCAGCCGTCGGGATCATAGGACCAGCGCAGCCCGGTTTCATCCTTCGCTGTCAGCGCGGCAGGATCAGGCGTCAGATTGCGGACATCCTCAAGCCCGAGTTGCGCGATCAACAGATCGCGATAGGCTAGTGTCTCCGGGAAATGTTTGCCCGTATCGAGGAACAGCACTGGCACGGCGGGATCGACCGTAGCAACCAGGTGCAGCAGGACAGCGCTTTCTGCCCCGAATGACGACACCACCGCCACTGCCCCCAGTAATCGTTCGCCGAACAACGCGTCGAGCATCGCTGTCGTGCCGGTTGCGTGGAACCTCGCGTTGAACCGAATCGCATCGCCATCACTGTGGCGCGCACCCGTGTCGATCCGGTCGAGGATGCGGGCGGCGCTGCTAGCCATGCCGGAGCTTCCAGATCGGGACTGCGCTATCGGCCGCGCACTGATAGACTTCGGCAAAGCGGGCCAAACTATCGGCAACGACAGCGTCGTTCAGAGGCGTTTCCGGCGCAAAGCTGTCGAAGCCGCAGCGCCGCATAAATGCGATCTGGTCGACCAATATGTCACCTTGCGCGCGTAATTCACTTGAATAGCCCGCCTCGCGCAGCACGCGCGCTGAGCTGTAGCCGCGCCCGTCACGGAATTTAGGAAAGGCGATTTCAACGAGCATCAGCCGTTCCAAATGCGGAATGAGCAGGCGAACATCCTCGTCCGGCTCCAGCCGCACGGCGGTGGCATCGGATTGTTCGAGGAACGCATCGAGCGTAACCGCTGGTTGTTCCAGCACCTCGTCATCGCGGAATCTGAGTTCACCCATAGATAGCCTCCTTGAATGGCTCGAACCCGACCCGGCGATAGGTGTCGAGGAAACGTTCGTTGCCTTCGCGCAACGCGATATAGCGGTCAGTGACCCTTTCAACTGCGTCGACAATGCCGTCTTCATCAAAGCCTGGCCCGGCAATCTTGCCGAGACTGACGTCCTCCGCACCCGACCCGCCGAGCGAGAGCTGGTAATTTTCCACGCCTTTTCGGTCGACACCCAAGATGCCGATATGTCCGGCATGATGATGTCCGCAGGCGTTGATACAGCCGCTGATCTTGAGTTTCAGTTCGCCAAGGTCACGTTGGCGGTCGAGGTCGGCGAACCGCGTTGCGATCTTTTGGGCAACTGGGATTGAGCGGGCGTTGGCGAGGCTGCAATAATCGAGGCCCGGGCAGGCGATGATGTCGCTGATCAGGTCGAGATTAGCATCGGCGAGTTCGGCATCGCGCAACGCCAGCCAAACTTCATAAAGGTCGCGTTTAGCAACATGTGGCAAGACGATGTTCTGGGCGTGCGTTACGCGCAATTCGTCGAAGCTATAGCGTTCGGCGAGGCCCGCCATCACGTCGATCTGCGCGCTTGTTGCATCGCCGGGGATTCCGCCAATCGGTTTCAGGCTGATGTTGACGATGGCGTAGCCGGTGGCCTTGTGCGCCTTCACATTCTGGTCAATCCAGACCGCGAAATCGGGGTCGCTGCGGTCCGATTCCACATCAGGCGCGTCGAATGGCGGTGGCGCAAAAAATGACGCGATCCGCTCAAGTTCGGCGGCTGGCGGATCGATGCCCAACGCTTTTACGTGGGCAAATTCTTCCTCAACTTGGCGGGCATATTCCGCTGCACCGAGGTCATGGATCAGGATCTTGATCCGCGCCTTGTAGATATTATCGCGGCGGCCGTGGCGGTTATAGACCCGCAAACAGGCCTCGGTATAACTCAGGAAATCGGCGATTGGCACGAAATCCTTGATCAGTGGAGCAATCATCGGGGTGCGGCCCATGCCGCCGCCGACATAGACCGCCGCACCGAGCTCGCCATCCCGCTCGACCAGCTGCACACCAATATCGTGCAGCCGCATCGCCGCGCGGTCTTCGTTGCTGGCGATTACGGCGATCTTGAACTTGCGTGGCAAATAGCTGAATTCGGGATGGAATGTGCTCCACTGGCGCAGCAATTCGGCCCACGGACGGGGGTCGGCCACTTCGTCAGCGGCGGCTCCGGCATATTGGTCGGAACTGATATTACGGATGCAATTGCCGCTTGTCTGAATGGCGTGCATTTCCACGCTAGCCAGCTCTTCCAACAAATCGGCGCATTCATCGAGCTTAATCCAGTTATACTGGATGTTCTGGCGGGTGGTGAAATGGCCGTAATCGCGGTCATATTTTCGCGCGATATGCGCCAGCATCCGCATCTGTCGGCTATCCAGCGTGCCATAGGGTATGGCGACGCGCAGCATATAGGCATGGAGCTGGAGGTAGAGCCCGTTCATTAGCCGCAGCGGCTTGAACTGGTCTTCAGTGATCTCACCTGCCAGCCGCCGGTTCACCTGATCGCGAAACTCGGCAACGCGCGCGTCGACGATGGCTTGGTCGTAATTGTCATATTTATACATATCAGATCACCCATTCGCCGGCAGCGGGGTCGGCGGGTTTGAGGGTCAAGTCGGGACGGACCGTCGGGCCAAGCGCGCGGACCCGGTCCTTTATGTGTGCGGGGCGGGGCCCATCGGGGGTAGCGATAGCCTCTAAAATATAGGGCGCGTTCACACGGCGCGCGCCCTCCTCGGCATGCAGCACGGCGTCGCCCGCTTCGCCAACATCGGCCGCGTCCTCAACATGGATCGACCAGCCGGAGCCCGTCCACCAGGTTACGGAGCCGGTGGCAAGATCATTGCCCGTTAACAACTTCACGCCAGTGTCTCCGCTTGTCTAGCCCATGCGCGCAGGCAGTCTTCGGCATCGCCGCGCAGCACGACATCGCCCACCACGATAATCGCGGGACTGGCGACGTTTTCGCGCGCAATCATTCCGCCCAAGTCGGTGAGCAGTGTCCGCAACGCGCGTGCGTTGCTGCGTGTAGCCCGCTCGATTACGGCGACCGGGGTGTCGGGGGATAAACCATCGGCGATCAGCTTTTCGGTGATGTCCGCCGCCGTCGCCACGCCCATGTAGATTACCAGCGTGCGCCCCTTGCCCGCCAGGCCGACCCAATTCTGATCGGACAAGCCCTTGCACTGTCCTGCAACAAAAGTGACCGCGCTGGAGGCGTCGCGGTGAGTGAGCGGGATCGCAAATTGCGCCGCACCGCCTATCGCGGCTGAGATGCCCGGAACCACGGTTACCGCAACATCCGCAGCGCGGCACGCCGCTAGCTCTTCGCCGCCGCGGCCAAAAATGAAGGGGTCGCCCCCTTTTAGCCGCACGACCACGTGCCCGGCTCGCGCCTCAGCGATTAGGATCGCATTGATCCCGTCCTGCGGTACCGAATGACGGCTGCGTTGCTTGGCCACAGAAATCAGTCGCGCCGTCGCTGGTGCCAGTGCCAGCACGTCGGCATCGACCAAGCCGTCATGGACAATTACGTCAGCCGCAGCGATCCACCGCGCGGCCCGCACGGTCAACAGGTCAGCGGCGCCGGGTCCGGCACCGACCAAGATCACGTGGCCAATGGGGTTGGAGTCGATCTTTGTCATGATCGCACATATCGGGCGGAGGCTCGGCTTCGCCAAACCAGCCTTTGTTGCCGCACCTAAAGCCCGGCTATACGACCGATTTCAATATCAACCGGTCGGGTTCGGCGCGCAGACCGATGCCAATGGTCGCGCGCGGGGTTTCGGCTTCGGTCGAGGCGACCGGATAAGCGCAGTAATCGGCGGCATAATACGCGCTGGGGCGGTGATTGCCTGAGAGACCGATGCCGCCAAAGGGCTGCGTGGACGATGCGCCGCTGGTCGGGCGATTCCAGTTGATGACGCCAGCGCGGATATTGGCCCAGAAACGGTCATAATCCTGCGGTGCACCGCCGATCAGTGAGGCCGACAAGCCATAAGCCGTGCGATTGGCCTCGGCGATGGCGCTCTCGAAGTCGGGGACGCGGACCACTTGGAGTAATGGCCCGAATAGCTCGACATCGGGGCGCTCCGCCATGTCGGTTACATCGACAATGCCGGGGGTCAGGAATGGCAGGCCTTCATGCGGCCGGGTCATGAACCGGACTGCCGATCCCCCATTGGAGATCAGGTATAGAAAGCTGTCCATAAGCCCGTCAGCTGCTTCATTGTCGATCACCGGCCCCATATAGGGCGCCAGCTCGTCATGCGGCGCGCCAACAATCAGCCGATCGGTCAGCGCCTTGACCTGTGCCAACAGGGCAGGGGCGATTTCGTTACGGACGATCAGCCTGCGGGCGGCGCTGCATCGTTGCCCAGCGGAGAGGAAAGCAGACTGGACGACAAGGGTGGCGGCGCTCGCCATGTCGCCGGTGTCCCAAACAACGATGGGGTTGTTGCCGCCCATTTCCAGCGCGACAATCTTGTCGGGCCGGGTGGCGAGCGCGCGGTTGATGGCAATGCCGGTGCGGGCGGAGCCGGTGAACAGCACGCCGTCGATGTCATTATGGGCGACCAGTGCTTGCCCTTCGGCGGCGGTGCCAATCACCAGCCGAACCGCGCCCTCCGGCACGCCGGCGGCATGATAAAGCTCGATTAGCTTGGCCCCAACTGCGGGGGTCTTTTCAGATGGTTTGAAGACCACGCTATTGCCCGCCAGCAGTGCGGGAATGATGTGGCCGTTGGGCAGATGTGCCGGGAAATTATACGGACCGAGCACCGCCAGCACGCCATGCGGTTTGTGCCGCACCGCGCTGCGCTGCCCCATTGTCCCTTCGCTGCGGCTTTGCGACGTCCGCTCGGCATAGGCCTTGATCGAAATACTGACCTTGGCTGCCACGCTCTCAACTTCGGTCCGGGCTTCCCACAGCGGCTTGCCCGTTTCACGGGCTATCAGGTCGGCGAGCGGCTCTTTGTCAGCCTCCAGCCGCTCCGAAAAGCGCTTGAGCACATCGACCCGGGCAGAGAGCGGCCGGGCTGCCCAGTCGGGCCAGGCGGCGCGCGCGACCGCGACCTCAGCGTCGACATCGCCATGCGGCCCGCGCCACAATTCGGCGCCGGTTGCCGGTTCGATGCTGACCAGTTCTGCCGTCATGCGCCATTCTTTAACGCGCTGTGCTGGTTACGCAATATTCGCGCCCAGCGCTGCGCCCATTGCGCGCACAGCGGCAACCTTGGCACGAAGGGGCTCCCAGTCATCATTGTCGGCGATGGCGGCCCAGATCGCCTCTACCTCGTCAATATGCATCGACTGCGGCGCGACATTATCCCACCATCGGTCGCGCATTGCCTGTCGCCCGGTGAGCGCTTCGGCCAGCGGCTGCGTTAACGTTGGTGGCAGGGCATGATCGGGTGATTGGCCGCCCGCCCAATCGATAAAGAATTGATCGATGGGCACTGCGCCGTCACGCATCAGCCGTTCGGCGGCGATGACCAGCGCGCGGTCCTGCTCTGCGGTTCCTTGGCTGACCCCCAGCCGCCAGCAAAAGCGTTCGGCGATCGCCGCTTCATAGGCCGGGGCGAAACTTTCGAGGGCAGCGGTCAGGGCGTCCGAATCGGCGATTAGGCGGAGCGCCATCGCTAGCTGGCCGACACTCCAGTAAATCGTCGGCGCTTGGCGACCAAAGGCATAGCGCCCGCCTTCATCGAAATAGGCAGCGATAAAGTCCGGATCCCACAGCGGCGTGAATCGCCATGGGCCATAGTCAAAACTCTCGCCGGTGATGTTGATATTATCGGTGTTGAGGACGCCGTGGACGAACCCCGCGACCATCTGGGCGGCGACGGTGCGGGCACAGGCCGCAGCAGTGTGGGTAAGCAATGTTGCCGCCGCGTCGCTGTCTGAAACTGTCGCAGCATCGGGCGCGCCGGGCACATATTTTTCGATAGCCCAGCGGACGAGGGCGGCCATTGTCTCGGCATCGTCAATCGCGGCCAACCTCTGAAAACTGCCGATGCGAATATGGCTGTGGTTCAGCCGCACCATCACCGCCGAGCGGGTTGGTGACGGTTCATCGCCGCGATGCAAATCTTCGCCGGTTTCGATGATCGAGAATGTCTGCGAGGAATCGACACCCAAGGCGGTGAGCATTTCCGTTGCCAGCAACTCCCGCACCGCGCCCTTCAGCGTCAGTCGCCCATCGCCGAAGCGGCTATAAGGTGTTTGCCCCGATCCTTTGGTGCCGAGGTCGAGCAGGCGGTCGCGATCATCATAAAGCTGTGCGAAGAGAAACCCGCGCCCATCGCCGAGGTCGGGATTATACGACCCGAACTGATGCCCGTGATAGCGCAGCGCCAATGGCTGCTGCAATGTGCCGGGCAGCGGGGTAAAGCGGCCGAAGTGGCTGGTCCACTCGGCGTCACTTAACTGGTCGAGGCCGATGGTCACCGCTGCGCGGTCATTACGCCAACGCAAGATGGTTTCCGGAAAGTCAGCCGCAGTTACCGCATCACCCATGGCAGGCAGCCGGTCGGGGAAAGCGGCTTCGGGGCTATAGGCGGCGGGTTGCGTTGCGTCGGTCATGAGGCGATATGCGATGGCCATGGCGGTGGGTGCAAGTGCAGTGCGCGATCAGGGCGTAAAATGGAGCGACCATATCTGGTGGTCGGGGGACGGCATTCGCTTGC
>JANOPV010000289.1:0-4362 GCA_031422035.1 Sphingomonas sp.
GGACATGCAGAGGCGGCACTCGCGCTCAATCCGAATAATGCGACGGTGTTGTTCCAGGTCGCCAACACCTATTTGCAATCCCGCCGAATGTCGGAAATGCTTGCGCTTGCTGAGAGGGCGGTTGAAATCAATCCCAATCTGGTCGACGCGCGGCAGTCTTTGGGCGTCGCCTTGATGTACTATGAACGCTATGACGAAGCACTCGCGCAAATGGCCGAAGGCGAACGGCTGGCACCGCGCTCATTTCAGCAAGGGATTATCCAAGGGTTCCGGAGCTGGGCGCTCTATGGCGCGGGCCGAGTCGAAGAGGCACTGGTTACGGTCAACGAATTTTTGCGATTGGATCCAACTGGGGGATACTCATTGTTTACCCGTGCAGTGTTCTTGCAGCATCTGGGTCGTGCAGACGAAGCACAGGCGGCAATCCGCACGATCCGAAAAGCGCTGCGGGGAGAGCCGTTCGAATATTGTATAACACTCATTCGGAATTTGAATATGTCGGCGCCGATCCGGCAGGCGTTCGAGACGCTTTTCACGACGGCGTGGAATGCGACGCCGGTGGAGGATGTGGCGTGATGGCCCTTGCCAACCCCAAAGTGATAGCATAAACTGCTATCATGAACGCGCGCCATGCCAAGACGTTTGCGGCGGTATTCAAGCAGCCGATCCCGGCGAATGTCGAATGGGCGGCGATTGAGGCGTTACTGATCGCGGCGGGGTGCAAGCTCGTTGAAGGCAGCGGTTCGCGGGTTCGGTTTGTGAAGGATGATATGATCGAAACGTTCCACCGCCCGCATCCGGCCAAGGAGGCCAAGCGCTATCAGGTGCGCGCGGCGCGGGACTATCTGATCAGGCTGGGAGTGAAGCCATGAGCAACATATTGGATCATCGCGGATACCGCGCCCGCGTCGAATTCGATGCCGAGGATGGGCTGTTCTTCGGGCGCATCGCGGGCATTCGCGACGGGGTGAGCTTTCACGCCGATACCGTGCCCGCGCTGGTCGAGGCGTTTCAGGAGGCGGTCGATGATTATATCGAAACCTGCGCCAAGCTGGGCAAGGCTCCCGAGCGCCCTTTCTCGGGCAAGCTGATGCTGCGGGTCGATCCGGCGGTCCATGCCAAATCGGTCGAAGCGGCGGAACTGGCGGGCAAAAGCCTGAACCAGTGGACAGAGGATGTGTTGCGGCGGGCAACCGGGTGACCATCACCGCCCGCCCGCTCCTCATCGCCGCCGCGCTCACTGCCGCGTCGATGCTCGTCATCTGGCTGCTGCTCACCGCGCTTGGTCCCGATTGGGCGGCCTACGCCCCCGCCACCTGCACCGCGACCCGCTGTTTCTGTGAGCTGCCGCGCCCCGGCGCGCTGATTGTCCAGCCGGCCAACAGCTGGTCGAGCTATGGTTACGCCTTTGCCGGCTTTCTGATGATCGTGCTCGCAATGGGGCGCGGCTGGCGGTCGGGGTTTAACGCGGGCGGCGCCGCGTGGTTCGGCCTCACCGCCATCTTCGTCGGCCTCGGCTCGGTCCTGCTCCACGCCACCCTTACGCTCTGGGGCCAGTTTTTCGACGTCATGGGCATGTATTTGACCAGCGGTTTCATGCTGGTCAGCGCCCTCGCCCGCTGGCGCAATCTCACTGCGCGGCAAGCGATCCTGCTCTACATCGTCATCGTCGGCGGGCTGTTGGCGGTGCTGTATCTGGTGCCGGAGGTTCGCCGCTCGCTGTTCGCGGTCGTGCTCATCGCTGCCATCGCGGTCGAACTCATCCTCGCCCGCCCGCGCCGCGCCGGTATCCAGCTGTCCTATTACCTCGCTGGCATCGCCACCAAGGCGGTCGCCTTCACGATCTGGAACCTCGACCAGCACGGCATGGTCTGCGCGCCGACCAGCCTATTCCAAGGCCACGCCATCTGGCACCTGCTCGGCGCGACCTCGCTCTGGCTGACCTTCCTCTATTACCGCAGCGAGCGGCCACCGCTCAGCTAAGCGCGCGCCGCGGCAACCGCGCTGCCAATCGCCCGGGCAAAACCGTCCGCGCCCCAGCAGCGCAGCGAATAGGTTCCTGTGTCCGTGTCGACATCGACGATGTGGGTGATGAACGCCTTGCGCAGCCGCACATGCCGCACCGCGGACAACGCCACGTCAAACCGCAGTGCGTCGCCACCGCTATGGAGCGCCTTGTTCATGCCATTTGCGGCAAATCGCAACCGCGTCGCCGTCAACTCAGCCTTGCCACCGACCCACAGCCCGCCATCTCTTGCACCTTGTTTTTCAACAGCAGTGGCGACGAGGCTGCCGGCAAGGGCGCGGCCAATCTGCGCATCAGGAAACAGGGCGTTGGCCATTTTGCTGGTGATTACGGGTTCGGTCATTGCTGATTGCTCCGTGTGGCTGCCCCGTCCGGCGCCTTTTGCCCGCCTGCCCTATGCTAGGCAAGACGGGCCGACCCAGTGTCCACTTTCTGCACCCGTCCCGAATTGGAGCAGGTGTCATAAACCCGGCTTTTACGCTGTCACGCTAATGACAGTGACTAAGCCGGACGAGCAGCAATGCGCGCCCTGCCCAGAAATTATCGCAAGCCTATGAAAACAAGGTCATAAATATGCCGCTAGGTGCAATGCAAAATATGAGTGACCGATCCTCGGGCAGCGGGGCGGCGATAATCGATTCGCTCGTCGCGCAAGAGGGCACCGGCAGTCACCCGTTCGTCCTGTCGGGGAAATTGGTCACCGGACGCGGCGCAACCCGCAACCTGGCCGATGCCGTGCATTTTTTCGGGATGCTCCATGGCCGTCACCCGGCTCTGGTAGACTTGGCCGCACAGCACAGCACTGATCCCGCCGAACGCCATTGGCTAGAACAGGCGATGCGCGCCTTCGCCCGTGAACGCGCCTATCTCTCTGCGCTCGGCAGCGCCGCTGGGCCCATGCCGTCCACCGCTGGCCAACAGCAGTGCGAACAGGCCGTTTTGGCCCAAAGCCATGCCATTTCGATGCTCGGTGCATCTGAACGACGCGGATGCGCCCTTGGTGCGGCGCTTGCGCTGGCGCTTGATTGGCGGGCCGTCCGTGCAGTGCTTGATGCCGCTGGCGCCCGCCTAGACGTCTCGGCGACCCCGGCGCAGCTACCTGACCTCATCGAAACCGCCCAACTGATCGACGCATTGGCGCTCAATCCCGCCGCCGAACGCGCCATGCTGTTCGGCGCGCAACAGTTGCTCGCCCAGCATCGCGGCCTCTGGGATCTGCTCGGTACTCGGGAATCGGTGCGCACCGAATACTGAAGCCCATTCGGCACCACCTGCCGCTTGCCAGCCGCTTTCCGCCGCTCTACGTCACATGCCATTGACGTAAACGTAAAGCGCGGAGCTCCCCATGCGGTTTGAAGGCACTTCCAACTATGTTGCGACCGACGATCTAAAGGTGGCGGTTAACGCCGCCGCCACACTGCGCCGCCCTTTGCTGGTCAAGGGGGAGCCGGGCACTGGAAAGACCGTCCTCGCCGAAGAAATCGCCCTCGCCATGGGCGCGCCGCTCATCACCTGGAATATCAAATCCAGCACCAAGGCGCAGCAGGGCCTCTATGAATATGACGCCGTCGCCCGCCTGCGCGACGGCCAGCTCGGCGATGAGCGCGTCCACGACATCGGCAATTACATCAAAAAGGGCAAGCTATGGGAGGCGTTCACGTCGCCCGTCCTGCCGGTCCTACTGATTGACGAGATCGACAAGGCTGACATCGAATTCCCCAACGATCTCCTGCAGGAACTCGACCGGATGGCGTTCGACGTTTACGAAACCAGCGAGCATGTCGCCGCGATCGAACGCCCCATCGTCGTCATCACCAGCAACAACGAAAAAGAACTCCCCGACGCCTTCCTGCGCCGCTGTTTCTTCCACTACATCAAATTCCCCGACCGCGACACGATGCAGGCGATCATCGACGTCCACTTCCCCGGCATCCAGAAAATCCTCGTCAGCCGCGCGATGGACATTTTCTACGAAGTCCGCGACGTCCCGGGCCTCAAGAAAAAGCCCTCGACCTCCGAACTGATCGACTGGCTGAAACTGATCCTCAACGAAGACATGCCGCTCGAAGTGCTCCAGAGCAAAGACGCGCGCGCTGCCATCCCCCCGCTCCACGGCGCGCTGCTCAAAAACGAACAGGACGTGATGCTATTCGAACGGCTGGCCTTCATGTCGCGGCGGCAGGGGTAAGAACGAAAAACCTCCCTCTCCCCGCCGGGGAGAGGCGCACCAAAAAGCTCCCTCTCCCCGCCGGGGAGAGGCGGGGCGAGAAGCTCACAAAACAAGCAGCGCAGGCGCCACAGATAACTGACACAAATCGAGAAAAGCCACCGCGACA
>JANOPV010000290.1:0-1947 GCA_031422035.1 Sphingomonas sp.
CACCGCCGCTGCGCCGGGTCCGTTGCAGCAGATTGGCGGACCCCAGAATTTCAACCTCTATGAACGCGATAATCCGCTTTTCTCCGGGTTGCGGATTGTCAGCGTTGCGGCGAATATTACGGCTGCGCAAACCCAGCGGGCCAACTTTCTTGCATATTTGCGGGCGACGATATTGATCGACCCGGCCGTGAATGTGCCATCGGGCCGGGCGATGCCGCGCGGCGTCAGGACAGCGGAAAATGCGCTGCGTCTGCGGTTGCGCGGTGGCATGACCTTTGCTGACCCAGCCAAGCGGGCGATGGCACCGTATCTCGCGCTGGCTTTTGATCGCCTGATTGGCTTTCTCGCGGTATTTGCTCCACCGGTTTTGCTGCAGGTGACGAGAGCGCAAGCGGATGACGGCGGCAACCGCCATGAGCTGGGCCTGGGCGCAGAGATTGCGCGATTGCCGACGACGACCTTAAATACGCTCCGTGCGGCGTTGGCCGCCCCCATTTTGGGCGTGCTTTCGCCGAGCAATCAGGCACTTGTGGCCGCACTGCGCGGCGAGGATTTGAGCGGACCTGATGGGGACTGGCTGTTGGCCGCATGCGGATTTCGCACAGTAGAGAGTGTGACCGCGACCCGGCTTTTTGTCTCGCACCTGTCGATGGGCGGCCTTTCGATCAGCGGACCGGAAACGGCGACGACATCGGCCGCGGCGGCGGGCGTGCGCTATACGGCGGCCATTGGCAGTAATGTCGCTGGTGTTGGCATGGCACTGGCAAGTGCCCTGTCGGGTGGGTTGCCAGGCTGGCCGCCAGGTGACCCGCCATGGACCATGGTGCCGATGGTGCAAATGGCAACGACAATCAATTCGCTGGCCACGCCATCGCCAACGCTGGTGTCCGCCATCGTAGGTAGCCGTGTGGCGACGGTTGCGACCGGTGATCTACCGCGTTTTGTCGAGGCGGTGAGCCGCTATCCTGCTGGCACTGTTCTTGCGCTCTCGCTCGATCCCGCGTTCGTTACGGCTGTATCAGGGGGTGGAGGACCGGCGCGTGGTCGGTGGGACCGTGTCATCGAAACGCTGGGCGCCAATGGCGCTGCCTCAGCGGCGCTGTTCGCTGGATCAGGCGGTGTTTCTATTCTGCTGGTGTCCGCACACGGGCTGCCGCTGGTGGGCTCGAACATTGGCGCACGGCGCGCGACCGGCTATTATTGGGACAGCATGGCCGCGAGCAGTGGCGCCGATGGAACGTGCCGACCCAGCGGGACGGAGACGACATTGCGGGCCCGGACGCCGGGCATTTATGCGCTGCATTGCCTCGCCAGTGCGCGCATCGGCGATACCGATCCGTTTGAATATCGTGTCGACCTGCCTGTGGGAACGACGATCAACCTCACGCAATATGAGATGCTGATGAATATGCTGGGGCGGTGTTACCCGGTGGGCATCGAGATCAACACCTGGGCATTAAGGCGCAGTCATGTGGTGCTTGACGGCACTGCTCCGGTGCCGTTGACGCCCAACCAATCCCGCAGTTTCCGGCGCTGGCAGCGGCCACATTTTGCGGGCGTGGAGCTCAATCGTCCAGATTTCAACGGCGGCTGAACCCCGCCCCCTGCGCTGAAGGATCATCGCGATGCCGACCGAAGAAATGTTCATTGGGGCAACATCCTACACCGAGGTGTTTGAACTCGCCCACAGTCAGAATCTCGATAACGCCACGACCAATCTACTGATCGAAGGGTTGCTGCAGCAAAATCGCGGCAAGACCAAACGAACCTTTGCCTATGCGGCGACTCTCGCGGCGACCGAAGCGGATTGCCGACCGACAGCAACGCGCAGCTTTGCTCATATCGACTGGATCGACGGTGAGAGCGTCGTCCAGGCCGAGGAAACGTCGCTGGAGGAGGGGTTCAATCAGCGCTTTCACAAGATTGAGGATGATATTGATGGCAGCA
>JANOPV010000291.1:0-3794 GCA_031422035.1 Sphingomonas sp.
GCGCTGATGCCCGCGACACTTTGGTTAAGCCGCACTGGGTCGAGCAACGTGCGTGCCAGCGCCTCCGGAAACCGCTGTGATCCGCCGCCGATGGTTTGCACCGCGCCCGGCGCGCTGCGGAAAATCGCGCCTGCCTTAGCCACATGCAGCGCCGATAACGTGTCGACGCTATTGCCGTTCAAATTGGCATTGATGAGCCGGATCGCCTCATCGCTCGCGCCTAGCTCGCGCAGCATCGCGGCATAGGGCCGGTCGAGCAGCGCCCATTGTGCGGGGTCGCGCCAGCTGTCGACGTCGGACAGGCGCGGCAATTGCTGCCCATAAAAGCCACCAAGCGCCGCCGGCAAAACCGCCCGCTCAGCTTCGGACAAGCGGTTGGCGACATGGCTCGGCCATGCGTCACCGCGCATCGTCGCTCCGTTGACATGATAAAGCGCGGTTCGCTCCTCCGCGCCGCCCGCTACCATCGGCACGCCCATATCGGCGGCGAGGCCCAGCAACCGGCGGTAATTGCTGCCGACCTGCACCCCGCCCGCTTCTGGGCGTCCCGGCAAGTCATCCAGCGTGTGCAGCCGCCCGCCAACCCGGTTCGACCCTTCGAGCACTACCACTCGCTGTCCGGCAAAGCTGAGAATGCGCGCCGCATTCAGGCCCGCCAGCCCCGCGCCGATAACGATGACGTCCGCCTCGGTTGTGGCCCACGCGGCGCGCGGCGCAACGCCAGCCAGAATTGCCGCCGCACCTCCACCCAGGACCGCGCGGCGGGTGGTCAGCATCAGTGGCCGCTCGCCGGACGCGCCGCGCGCCGCTCTGCAACCCAGCGCTGGAACACCGTCCACGTCGTTTCATTCGGCCGCGCATCATCGCCCGGTGGCGGCGCGGTATAGGTGGGGTGGTTGGTCGCAATCTCGGTCCGCATCACCTGCGGCAGGTCATCGAAACTGCGCAGCTTGGTGCCGACCGCATTGAACACCATCTGCCCTTGCCGTCCCTGCATCATCATCCACGGCATCCAGTCCGAAATCCGCACCCATGCGACGGCGGGGTGCGCAGTAGGGATGCTGGTGTCGAGCAGGTCGCGGGTCGGCCCGGAGAAGTTGAAAATCTCCATCGCGTGATAGCGGTTGCCGACATATTCCTGATAATCACCGGCCAGCGGATTGTTGTAGAAAAGCGGCACTTCCACCGGCATGAACGCCATCTCACCCATCACCGACACATTGACGCGATAGGGGCTGCCATCGGCATTACGCGGATAGGTCGGCCGCCCGTTTACCGGATCATTGGCGACCTGCATCACATCGACCGTCTGGTTGGTATAGGGATTGGTCCAGGTCCGCAGCACTTCGCCGGTTGTCGCATCGAGATACAGCATGATCTCGCGGCTGACCTGGCGGAAACCGACGCCGCGCACCGGGTCGGTCACGCGCACACAGGTGCGGATGTTCATCCCCTCCAGCCGAAACAACAGCTGGTCCGGCTCGCCCTCACGCCGTCCATATGCACGACCTTCCCAGCGATAGACGGCGGGCTGGCCATCAACCGCCGCGCATTGCGTCCGCCGCATGATCTCCACCGCGTCGGCGGGAACAGCGGGGTCGAGCATCCGCGCGGCTGCAGGTGCTGCCAGCGTCAGCGCCGCCGCCGTGGCAGCCATCAGATGAAAGCGGATGCGATATGCCATCAATTCTCTCCCGGTTGCGGACCCGATGCCGCTTTGCGCTTGACATTATATTTGTCCGGACAAATTGTGAAGCAGCAAATTTGGTGCAGCAATCCGGATGAAGGGAGGCGTATAAACAGCTATGGGCACGCCGAACACCATCACCGCCAACAGCCTGCTCTTCGTTCCAGCTAGCCGCCCAGACCGCTTTGCCAAGGCTGGCGAAAGCGGGGCGGACCTGGTCATCATCGATCTGGAGGATGCGGTTGCTGATCCGGACAAGGCGAGCGCGCGCGATGCGGCGCTGAGCTATGTCGCTACCGGCCATATCAGTGGCTGGGCTATCCGCATCAACGGCGTCAAAACCCTGGCGGGGCTCAGCGATCTAGTGGCACTGGCCAGCGCCACTGCGCTCCCCGCGGTCATCGCCGTGCCGATGGTCGAAAGCGCCGTCGAACTTGACATTGTCGCCGCCGCGCTCGGTGATCGCTGCCCGGCGCTGCTCCCGCTCATCGAAACACCCAAGGGGTTGGGTCAGGCGATGGCGATCTCGGCACATGCGCATGTGGGCGCGGTCATGCTTGGCGGCGCGGATTATTGCGGCGAGCTCGGGGTGCCGATGTCTGCCGATGCGCTTTTCCATGCGCGTGGCACCATCGCGGCGGCCTGTGCAGCGGCCCGCATCATCGCCATCGATGTCCCCTTTCTCAGCCTTGACGATACCGGCGGGCTGACAGCAGAAACACAGCTCGCCCGGCGGATTGGCTTTGCGGCCAAAGCTGCCATTCATCCCGCGCAGGTCGCCATCATCAACGCGGCAATGCGGCCAACACCAGAGCAGGTGGCGCAAGCCGAGGCCGCGCTTGCCGCTTATGAGGCGGGCGGCAGACGCGCCATCCGCTACCAGGGCCGGATGCTCGAAGCGCCAGTTATTCGGATGTTTGAAGCGGTAATCGCCAAGGCAAGGACAACAGATAATGCGTAATGCCGTAGTGGAGGTTGCGCCCGGCCGGTTCCGAGAGGTGCAGGGGCGCTATTTTGAGGATTTTGAGGTCGGCCACATCTACGAGCATCGCCCCGGCCGGACCATCACCGACGCCGACAATGTCTGGTTCACGCTTTTAACGATGAACACCCATCCCGCGCATTTCGACTATGAATTTGCGAAGAAAACCGAATTCGGCAGGCCGCTGGTGGTTAGCCCGCTGACCATCGCGCTGATGACCGGCATGAGCGTGTCGGACACCAGCGGCAAGGCCGTCGCTAATTTGGGTTGGGATGAAGTGCGGATGACGCACCCGCTGTTCGTCGGCGATACCCTGACCTGTGAGAGCGAAGTGCTGGTCAAGCGCGAGAGTAAGAGCCGCCCCGATCAGGGCATCGTGACGTTCAAGACCACCGGACACAACCAGGACGGCATCGTCGTCAGCCATTATAAGCGCACCGTGCTCGTGTGGAAACGCGGCTGCGGCCCGATAGACGATTGAGGAAGAACCATGGCCACCGCTCCCATCACCACCCACACGTTTATGGACGCCGACGAAGAAGCGGCGCTGCTCGATGGCATCCAGAAATGGGTCGATAAAGAGGTCAAACCGGTCATCCAGAAGTATGACCATGCCGACATCTGGCCCGAGGATATTGTCCACCAGATGGTCGACATGGGCCTGTTCGGCGCGACCATCAGCCAGCAATATGGCGGCCTTGGCCTCAGCGCGGTTACCTATGCCAAGATCGTCGCGCTGATTTCGTCACACTGGATGGCGATCACCGGCATCTTCAATTCGCATCTCATCATGGCGTGCGCGGTCGAACGCTTTGGCACCCCGGCGCAAAAGGCCAAATGGCTACCCAAATTTGCCAGTGGCGAAATTCGCGGTGGGCTTGCCCTCACTGAGCCCAATGCGGGCACCGACCTGCAAGCCATCCGCACTACTGCGGTCCGCGACGGCGATGATTATGTCATCAACGGGACTAAGACCTGGATTTCCAATGGCATCAACGGCAGCTGCTTTGCCCTCCTCGTCAAAACCGACCCCAAGGCCAACCCCCGCTACAAGGGCATGAGCCTGTTCATCGCGCCAAAGCAGGACGGATTCACGACGGGCAAGAAATTCAAGAAGCTCGGCTA
>JANOPV010000292.1:0-15463 GCA_031422035.1 Sphingomonas sp.
GCGGTCGATGGTCCAGCGCTGCATCGCGGCATCGTCGGGCAAGGAGCCGCCGACGCGCAGGCCGTCCTGTTCGGCGCGAAACTCCGCAACAGCGGCGGTCCAGTCTGCTGCGGGCGCGGTGCCCTGAGCAAGGATGAGCAAGGACTGGCGTTCGGCGAGCGCGAGGTTGGTCGGGTCGTCGATCAGTGCCTGAGCCAGCGCCGCCCTCAATGGCTGAGCCCGTAGCGGCAGGGCGGCGATAGCGGGCCAGTCGGCGAGCGCAATGGCAGCGCCGGGGGTTAGATCAGCGGCGGGCGGCGGTGTTGCCGGCGTGGTTGCGCATCCGGCTAGCGCGAGCGCCACTGCAAACAGCAACGCCCGTGTTCCGGTGCTGCCGCGCGTCATTCGCGGGCCGCCGCAATTGCCCCGCGCAGCGTGTCATATCCCACCGCGCCGGTCAGCAGGCGGTCGCCGATGATCCAGCTTGGCGTGCCGTCAATGCCCAGTGCGCGGGCGAGTTCGACATTGCTCTCCAGCTCACGGTTGATGGCGGCGTCGGCCAAATCAGCGGGCGCAACTTCCAGATTGAGCGATGCGGCGGCCGCGGTGCGGGCGGGACCGTCGGGCAGCTGGCTGCGGAACAGTGCACGGTGCATCGGCATATATTGCCCGCGCCGCGCCGCGAAGAGCGCCAGTCTGGCCGCTGCCTCACTTTCCTGCGACAGGATTGGCAGTTCGCGAAAGACGATCTTCAAATTGGGGTCGGTGCGCAATAGGCGATCCATATCCGCCATGCTCGCCCGGCAGAATGTGCAGGCATAGTCGGTGAACACCACCATCGTGACATCGCCGCCCGCATTGCCCGCCCATGCGCCGGAGAATGGCGTGGTCAGTCGCGCGCTCACGCGGCCGATGGCCTCGGAGGCGCGATTGGCTTGCAGACGTTCCATGGCTTGCGGAATGATCTGCGGGTTGGCGAGGATATGCTCCTCCACCGCACTGCCGATGTCGGCGCGGCTCATGCCCCCAGCGCTCCATCGGCCAAGACCGAACCCGCCGAGGATCAGGATGAGCGCGGCGAGGCCCCAAGTCGCGGGGTGCCTCGCCCAGTTAGCGAGCGATGGGCGGCTGCCGACGCTGGGGGCTGCGCGCGCGCCTCCCGCGTCCACAGCCTGCATAGGTTGGGCTGGCGGCGCTGGCGGCGCTGGTGGCGCGATAGTCGCGCTGGCAGCAGGCGGCGCTACCGGCTGCGGCGTCGCTGTCATAGGTGCCGGAGACT
Source organism: Sphingomonas sp. (assembly GCA_031422035.1). Classification (GTDB taxonomy): domain Bacteria; phylum Pseudomonadota; class Alphaproteobacteria; order Sphingomonadales; family Sphingomonadaceae; genus Sphingopyxis. Next base: position 1,259 of record JANOPV010000292.1, read on the forward strand.
GCCCCCCATCAGCAAATAACGGCAGCCCATTGGCACTGCGCCCCGCCGGGGTAGGCGGCGGGGTCGCGCCGATTGCTGGCGCATCCTCACGCTCGATCAGGCGGCCGAGTTCGGAGGGCGGATCAACCGGCACTGGGCGCTCGGGGATGACGGCACGTAACGTGGCTTTGGCGCTCTGGGTGCCCTGACCGATGCGAGTGCGCGCGGCGTCGGCACCTTTGCCGATACTATGACGGGCGCTATCGGCACCTTTGGTCAGCCCGGCGCGGGCAGCATCGCTCGCTTGCCGGACTTTCGGGCCAGCGGCGGCGCGTAATTTATTGGCGGCGTCAACGGTAGCGGCGGCAACGATGCCCGCAGCCTTGCGCCCGCCACGCAGCGCAGCGCGGCCAGCGGAGGCCGCGGATTGACCAGCTTCGCGCGCCCGGCGGCCAGGTTCGATCCGTGCATTGGCGGCGCGTAGGCCGTCGGCGGTGCGCGTGGCGGCGCGCGACAGGCCATCGCGCACGCGGTCGCCGAGGTCGGGGCCGTCGGGCATATCGGTGGGTAGCGGTGCGGGGCGCGCCAGCAGTTCATCAGCGCTCAGCGCGCGGGCATCACGGCGAGGCGGGGCGGCAGGCGGGGCAGCAGGTTGAGCGGATGAGCCTTGCGTCGGCGTCGCCTTGCCGCCGCTGTCGCGCAGCCATGGCTGATAATGCTCGTCTGGTTCGTCCTGCATGCGTCCCCCGCGCTCCGATAGAGCCGCGAGCGGAGCCGATGCGGCTCGTGCGGTTCAGCGGCGCTGTTGTTCGTTCCGCGCTCGTCTACCGCGTCGCCGCTCTTCCTCCAAGTCCACGCGTGCGATCAGCGTAATATCTTGCGCGCGCAACCAGTCTGGGGTGCCGGTGGGGAGCGCGGCGAGCGCCAGTTCAGCACTGGCGAGCGCCGGGCCGGGCGCGCGGAGCAGCTGGTAGCGTTCGGCGGCGGCGAGCGACGCACGCGCCTCATCCCCGCGCTGTGCATAGACGATGCCGAGCTGATACCAGGCGAATGGATTTTCATTGTCGCGGGCAACGGCGGCGCGCAGCACCTGTTCGGCCTCCGCTAGATATTGTGGGTCTTCGGTGGCGAGCAGCGCATGGCCGAGCAAGGCGGCGATCAGCGGGTGAGAACGCGTGGCCTCCACCGATGCCCGCAGCGGCGCGATGGCGTCGCGTGGTCTGCCCGATTCAAGCAGGATCTGCCCTTCAAGTTCCAGGAAATAGGGGTCGGTCGGCGCGCTTTCGACGAGCGAGCGGGCGGCAGCCATCGCCAGTTCGGGATGCGCGCTTTTGTGCCAGGCATAGGCCCGGGCATAGCGCGCGGGCACCGACATGTCGGTTTCGGGATAGAGTTGCAGCGTGCGCACTGGATCATTCACGAACCCGAGCAGCTTGGCCCGCACCCGCTGAAACCGCGCCTCCAGTTCGGGCGGCGTCGGCCGGTCCCATGCCGGATCGGCGGAATAGCTGTCGCGCAGGGTGCGGATGCGATCCCCCGACAATGGGTGGGTCCGACCATAGGCCTGGTCGTCATCTTGCGGGATATTGTAGCGGAACTCCTGGTTCTGCAGGGTCATGAAGAAATTGATGCTGCCCTGACCGCTGATGCCAGCCGCGGCGAGGTAGCGCGCACCAGCCGCGTCGGCGGTGGCTTCCTGCGTGCGGGAATAAGCGAGGAAATTGCCGACCGCGGCCTGTTGCCCCGCGCCCATGATCGCCATGCCCGCTTCGCCCGCACCAGCGGCAGCAGCAGCCGCGCCGAGCAGCAGCGACAACAGCATGATCCCGGTTGCCCGGCTGGTCACCTCCGACCGGCGCACCGCATGGCCGCCCGCGACATGGCCGAGTTCATGGGCGATCACCCCCTGAACTTCATTGGCGTTGCGCGCCGCTTCAATCAGGCCGCTATGGATATAGACCGCCTGGCCCTGCGCCACGAACGCGTTGATGCTGGGATCGTTGATGAGGTAAATGCGCACATCATCGGGCCGTAGCCCGGCGGCGCGGATCAGCGGCGCGGCCATGTCATTGAGCAGCGACTCGGTCTCTGCATCGCGCAATATCGATTGCGCCTGCACCGGCTGGGCGATCAGCAATGTGGCGAGTAGTAGCGCGAGCGCGCGAGCGCAGAACAACCGGGCGCGGGAGAGGGTGGGGTTCAGCATGTGGCGCAGTCTATCCAAGGGACAGATGAACGGCAAATGAAGCGGGCCGTTACAGCGCCCACATCAGCCCATATCCCTTATCCCGCCGAACGTTCATATATCTGCCCACAAATATAAACTGCGTCGCCTTCACCCCAATTTTCCAGGCGTCCATCGACAGCGTCAAAATTACGGAGCGAGTCGAGCAATCGCAGGCGTGTGCCTTGGACAAAGCGCTCAACGATAAACCGCCCCCGCATGGTTCGGCCATCCTCAACCAGAGTAAAACGATGTTGGCGGGTCAGCATCAGGCGAATGGGCGGCAAATTGCTACGCGGCACTTCTTCAGAATCGGCTTCACATATTTCGCGCACCCGCACCCAGTTGCCAACATAGTCCGCCGGGACGACCGATAGCTCGCCATATTGCGGATCTGTTTCGGAATGCTGGGCAGTGTTGACATCGGGAGCAGTGGTCTGGCTGCACGCTGATACCAGCACTGCGATGGTCACCGCCACCAGCCGCATTCGTGTCGGTCGTGTGCAGCACAGGGCGGCCATGATCATGCGGCACATCCTAGGTTAAATGGGCGTCAAACAGCAAATGAAGCGGGCGAGCCGACAGGGCTGACGCTGCCACTAGTAGGCAATGCCGCACGCTCACCTGAAAAAATAGAAGAAAATGATGATCTGCTCCCGGCTCAACCCATCGGCCCGGCCAATGGCTCGGCCCGAAGCATCGTAAAGCCGGTCGCCGTCGATGCGGCCTAGGCTGCGACCGGATGCGTCATAAAAACGGTCGCCATCGATCCTGCCCATCGACCGACCCGACGCATCATAGAGCCGATCACCGTCAAATCGGCCCAGTGACCTGCCGGACCCATCATAGACCCGGTCGCCGTCGATGCGGCCTAGGCTGCGGCCGGATGCGTCATAATAACGCCCGCCATCGACCCTGCCGACCGAACGGCCTGACCCATCATACAGCCTTTGCGCGCTGGCCCCGCTGGTGGCCAGCAGCGCCACCGCAGCGATCAGCAACATACACGGGATGCGCGCGAGCCGGCGGGTGAGGGGGGCCATCATGCGGCCATTCTCCGAAACGTAAGTGGGTGCAAGCATATCCCAACCTTGGCGCGCGGTGCTGAACCCCCGGTGAAGCAAGCCTGCATATGGCAACGCCGGGGGCCATTGCTGACCCCCGGCGCGCGGATTTTTCGATGTGACGGCGCTTTGAAACTAAGCGTCGCCCTCTCCGGCACCAAAGGTGCGCTGCCACCAGCCGCGACGACGCGGCCCCGTGGGTTCACCATCGGCGTCGCTGTCGGCGGCGGCAACTGGAGCAGCCGCTTCTGCTGCGGCCTTCGTCGTTGCGGCCTTGGTCGAGCGACTACGCTTGGGCTTTTCGGCCACTGGTGCAGGCGCTTCGTCAGCAGTCACGACTTCGACAGGCGTAACCTCTGCTTCTACGGTCTTGCGGCTGCGGCGCTTTGGCTTGGCCGGGGCGTCCTCAGCCACCGTTGCTGGCGCGGCCTCGGGTTCAGCCTGAGCAACTGCGCCAGCGTCGACAATTTCTGCGACCTTGCGGCTGCGGCGTTTGCGCGGGGCTGGTTCGGCGCTTGCGTCGACCGCGTCGGTCGCAGCAGGACCATCGTCCATCACTGCACCCGGCGCGCCTGCTTCAGCATCGCCATCAGCCTCACCACCGGCTTCACCAACGCTGCCATCCGCAGGACGACGATTACGTCCGCCGCGCCGACCGCGCCGACGGCGGCGGCCTTCGCCATCACCTTCGCCCCGTTCGCCGCCAGTGCGTTCGCCGCCAGTGCGTTCGCCGTCAGTGCGTTCGCCGCCAGTGCGTTCGCCGCCAGTGCCGCCTTCACGCGGTGCCAGTGCCTCGCCGTCAGCGTTCTCGCCGCCAGTATCAGCGCGCGGCGCTTCGCCCTCACGGGTTTCGCCGTCTTCGCGCTTACCCCCGCGCCGCCGCCGACTGCGTCGCCGTTTGCCGCCATCGCCGCCGTCATCGGTGCGCGCTTCACGCCCACCTTCACGACCGCCGCTATCACGACCACCACCACGACCGGAACGCTGTGGCGCTTCGCCGTCGTCCTCGTCTTCGGCGTCGAAATCGGGGATGTCGTCATCGTCATCATCATCGTCGACGATCGGGGCAAAGACCGGCACATTTTCTGGCGGCGGGCCGGAAACTTCGACCGTCATCCGCGCGCCTTCGGTTTCGCCGTCCGACAGCACGTCGATGATGACGCCGTAGCGGTCTTCGATTTCCGACAATTCGCCGCGCTTCTTGTTCAGCACATAGAGGCTGGCCTCCTGGCTGGCGCGCAGCATCAGGCGGGAGCCCTTGCCGCGAGCTGCTTCTTCTTCAAGCAATCGCAGTGCCGACAGGCCCGCCGACGATGCGGTGCGGACCAGGCCGGTGCCTTCGCAATGCGGGCAGGCCCGCGTCGATGCCTCGAGCACGCCGGTGCGCAGCCGCTGACGGCTCATTTCCATCAGGCCAAAGCCGGAGATCCGGCCAACCTGGATGCGGGCGCGATCGTTCGCCAGCGCGTCCTTCATCGCCCGTTCGACCTTGCGGACGTTGGAGCCCATGTCCATGTCGATGAAATCGATGACGACGAGCCCGGCCATATCACGCAGGCGCAATTGCCGCCCGATTTCATAGGCCGCTTCGAGGTTGGTGTTGAGCGCGGTCTGCTCGATACTATGTTCGCGCGTTGACCGGCCCGAGTTGATGTCGATCGACACCAAAGCCTCGGTTGGGTTGATGACCAGATAGCCGCCGGACTTCAGCGTGACGACCGGCTGGTACATTGCGCCCAGCTGATCCTCGACCCCGAACCGCTGGAACAGCGGCACCGGATCGGCATATTGCTTCACCCGTCGCGCGTGGCTCGGCATCAGCAGCTTCATGAAATCCTTGGCCGCGCGATAGCCGTCTTCACCTTCGACCAGCACCTCTTCGACGGTGCTGTTGTAAATGTCGCGGATGGCGCGTTTGACCAGATCGCTGTCCGAATGGATCAGCGCCGGGGCTTCGCTATGCAGCGTTTTTTCGCGGATTTCGTCCCACAGTCGGGCGAGATAATCAAAGTCGCGCTTGATCTCGGCCTTGGTGCGTTCAAGGCCCGCAGTGCGGACGATGCAGCCCATCGAGGTGGGCAGGCCCAGTTCGTCGATTACGCTCTTCAACCGCTTGCGGTCGGTCGTGGACGAAATCTTGCGGCTGATGCCGCCGCCATGGCTGCTGTTTGGCATCAGCACGCAATAGCGCCCGGCCAGGCTGAGATAGGTGGTCAGCGCCGCGCCCTTATTGCCGCGCTCTTCCTTCACCACCTGGACCAGCATCACCTGCCGGCGTTTGACCACGTCCTGAATCTTGTACCGGCGACGCAGCGCATAGCGGCGATCATCGGGCTCATCGTCCCGATCATTCTGATCGCGGCCACCGTCGCGGCTACCCTCACGCCCGCCGTCACGACCGCCGTCGCGCCCGCCGCTGCTGCGGCCACCGCTGCGTCCGCCACTGCGACCACCGCCATTGCGTCCGCCACCGCCGCGCCGACGCCGTCCGCCGCCGCGCGAATCGCGCTCGGTTTTGGCGCCGTCGCCGTCGCCGTTGACAGCCGCATCGCTATCATCCTGATCGGCAGTCTCGCGGTCTTCATCTTCACCGCGGTCTTCATCAGCGGGGCCATCGTCGCCGCGATCTTCATCTTCACCGCGATCATCGTCACGGTCGTCACGATCATCATCGTCATGATCGTCATCTTCAAAACGTGCGGGTGGCTCAACGTCTTCAATCTCGCCTTCGAGGCTGTCGATTTCATCTTCGGCGCGCATTGCGGCGTCAGCGGCGGCATGCTCGGCCTCTTCGCGGAGCAGGGCTTCCCGATCCTCTCTGGGGATCTGGTAATAATCGGGGTGAATTTCGCTGAACGCCAAAAACCCGTGACGGTTACCGCCATATTCGACGAACGCCGCTTGCAGCGACGGTTCGACCCGGGTTATTTTTGCCAGATAGATATTGCCCTTAAGCTGCTTATGTTCAGCAGACTCAAAGTCAAATTCCTCGATACGGTTTCCCTTGATAACGGCGACCCGGGTTTCCTCCCGGTGCCGCGCGTCGATCAACATACGCGTGGTCATATATTATACTCCAGACCCCCATGTGTCGCCGCGAACGGCGGTTTAGAGGGTCGTTAATGGACGGGGCCCCGGACCTGCGCGGCAATGGCCGCAGCGACCACAGGGTCTCGATAGGTGGAACGATATTGCGTCGGCCGCCGACACGGCGCGCAACACCGCCAGCGCCGACCCGGTTCGGGCGGTCGCAATGGGCGGTGGCGTCGTGCATGTGGCCTCAACCTGATTTGGATGCTGCCATTGCCGCAAGTTGGCAGCAGCGGGCAGGCATCGCATGGATGTGGACGAGAGGCGGGCCGCAATATGCGCCATATGCCCCCTGAACCGCACCTCGCTAGCAGGGGTGCAACCACCCGGCAACAAAAAGCGCATGCCAAATCGGTGCTTGTCACGATTTTGTCATTGCCGGTGGCAGGGCGCGCGGCCCTCCGCCGACCGCGCAATATGGTTGGCGAACAGGGTGACCGGGGGGTTAACCCGGTTCCTTGAGCGCCCCTTACCGTTGCCACGGTTACCAGCCCATTCACCGCAATCGTGCGGGCATGGGTTTGAGATATGCAGCGCATACATTTTCAGCCAATTGGCATCTGGACCAAGAGCACTCGCTCACGCCATAAGGCGCGGGTGATTGAACTGTTGCTCTTCGTGCTCGCGCTGACGGGCCTTTCGCCAGCGACGGCGGCAACCGTCACCGGTATCGCGATTACTGCGCAGCATATCCGGATTGATTTCTCCGAGGCTGTTGGCGAAGCACGCCGGTTCGGGCTCGATGGACCGCGGCGGCTGGCGGTTGATGTTGCAGGGGCACGGCCCGGCGCGGCGGTGATCGCCAGCGGCGGGCCAGTGGCGCGGGTGCGACAGGGCGCGGTTGGCGATGGTGGCCTCAGGCTGGTATTCGATCTCACCGAACCAGCGAGCGTCACCGATGCGCACTACGCCGCCGATGGCCGTTCGCTGACGCTCACCCTGCGCCCCAATGATCTGGCCAGCTTTGTCGCCTTTGTCCGCGCCGGATCGCGGCTGATTGCGTCGCCGCTAACGGGGATGCCGACGCTCGCCATGGCTGAGCGGGCTGCGCCGCGTTACCAGGTTTCTGTCCCTATCGGGCAATTGCGCCGGGGCGTCGCCTTGCCGCGGATTGAGGGGCCGAATGATCGGTCGCTGCCGCTGATCGTTATTGATGCCGGGCATGGTGGACATGATCCCGGCGCGTTGTCGCCTGATGGTCGCCACCGTGAAGAAGACCTGACCCTCGCTATGTCGCGGGCGGCGCGTGATGCGTTGCTGGCCACTGGGCGCGTGCGGGTGGCGCTGACCCGCGACAGCGACCGTTTCCTGGTGCTCGAAGAACGCTATGGCATTGCCCAGCGGCTGGGCGCGGACCTATTCATCTCACTCCACGCCGATGCGGCGGGCGATGCGACAGCGGCGGGTGTGGCGGTATACACCTTGTCCGACAGCACCTCTGATCGCGAGGCCGCGCGCCTGGCAGCACGAGAGAATCGCTCTAACATGCTGGGCGGCATCGACCTTGGCTCGCAAACGTCGAACGTCCGGTCGATCCTCATTGACCTGACCCAGCGCGAGACGATGAACCGCTCGGTCGATTTTGCCCGCACCCTCCAGCAAATGGGCGCGCCGCACATTCCGTTCCGGCGCGGCGCGCACCGCTTTGCAGGGTTCATTGTGCTGAAGGCACCCGATGTGCCCGCGGTGTTGATTGAAACCGGCTTCATTACCAATCCCGTCGATGCCAGCCGTCTGGCCAGCAGCGCCGGGCAATCCTCCTTCGCACGCGGGCTGACGGCGGGGGTGCTGACCCATTTTGCGCGGCAGACGGCGGAACGGCAGACCCCGCTGGGCGGGACAACGCCGGACGATAGCGCGCGGTAACGCATTCTATCGCAGCGCCACCAGACCCCTCTGGCAGCGCGGCTAAAACATGCTAGAGCGCAGGGACGATGCCCGACGCGACTGCTCCTGACACTACGCCTGATGAGGCGCCTGTTGCCGGCGACGGCACTGCCGCAGCAATGCGTTTGCGGCTGACGCGCGGTGGCGGGGTGCTCGGCTGGCTCCGGCGCTGCTGGCAACGCCGCTGGCTGCGCTGGGGTGCGATAACCGGCGGGGCGGGGCTGCTGACGCTGGTTATTGGCTGGTTCGTGATCGCCGCCGGGCTGCCGGATGCTGAGCAATTGCTCGAATATCAGCCGCCGCTGCCGACCATCGTCCGCGATACCCATGGCGATCCATCACACAGCTTTGCCCGTGAACGCCGGGTTCAGCTGGATTATGAAGAATTGCCGCCCTTGCTGGTGCGGTCATTTCTCGCCGCTGAGGACCGGACGTTTTTTGAACATGGCGGGGTCGATTATCCCGGCGTATTCGGCGCGCTCGTCGACTATGTGTCGAAACTGGGCACCGGGGACCGCGCGCGCGGCGGGTCCACCATCACCCAGCAGGTGGCCAAGAACATCTTGCTCGGCGACGAATATTCGATCACCCGCAAATTGCGCGAAATCGTCCTCGCCTATCGCATCGAAGGCGTGCTGACCAAGCAGCAGATCCTGGTCCTCTACCTCAACGAAATCCCGATGGGCCGTCAGGCGTTCGGCGTGCAAGCGGCGGCGCGCGCCTATTTTGGCAAGGATGTCGCCGATTTGGCGCTGCATGAAATGGCGTTCCTCGCCGTGCTGCCCAAAGCGCCCGAGCGCTATGGCCGACGCGACCGGGCGCCACAGGCGATTGCCCGGCGCAATTATGTGCTGGCGGAGATGGAGCGCGCCGGGTGGATTACCGTGGCGCAGCGCGATGCCGCCAACGCCATGCCGCTCGGCTTGGTTGAGCGCAGCGGCTCCCAATTCCGCGAAGTCGGTGGCTATTACATGGAAGAGGTCCGGCGGCAGCTGCTCGACCGGTTCGGGGAAAATGCCGACGACGGCCCGCACAGCGTCTATTCGGGCGGCTTATGGGTGCGCACTTCCTATGACGACCGGCTGCAACGCGCCGCGGAAAGCGCGCTGCGAGCGGGCTTGCTGCGCTATAGCGGCGGTCGCGCCTGGTCCGGGCCATTGGCGACAATCCCGATTGGTGAGGACTGGCAGAGCCGGTTGCAGTCCAGCTTTATCACCGTCGATTATGACGACTGGCGGGTTGCGGTGGTCATCAGCAAGGACGGCGGCGAAGCTCGGCTGGGCTTTGCCAATGGCGACACCGGGCGGATGCCGTCAAGTTATGCGGGCATGTCCACACAGGCGGGCGGTGCCGCGTTTAACGCCATCCGCCCTGGCGACATCATTTTGGTGAAGGCGGTCGCTGGCGACACCTATCAACTGCGCAGCGTCCCCGGCATTTCCGGCGGGATGGTGGCGCAAAGCGCAACCTCTGGCCGGGTCTTTGCCATGCAAGGCGGGTTCGATTCGCGCCTGTCGAGTTTTAATCGCGCGACTCAAGCGCTGCGGCAGCCGGGATCGACGATCAAACCGTTCGTCTATGCGACCGCGCTCGACAACGGCATGACCCCCGCGTCAATCATCGTCGATGGCAGCTTTTGCGTCTATCAGTCCGCCGCGCTCGGTCGCCACTGTTTCCGCAACTCAGGCGGCGGCGCTTCGGGGCCGCAGACCATGCGCTTTGGCCTAGAACAATCGCGCAACCTGATGACCGTGCGCGCAGCGAATGAGGCGGGCATGGAAAATGTTGTCGGCACGTTCCGGACCATGGGGATTGGGGAATATCGGCCCTATCTCGCCTTTGCGCTGGGTGCGGGCGAAACTACGGTGGCGAGGATGACGAACGCCTATGCGATGTTGGTCAATCATGGCCGCGAGCTGACCCCGCGGCTGATCGATTATGTGCAGGACCGCAACGGCCGGGTGATTTTACCGGCGCGCTGGCGGGCGTGCGCCGGCTGTAATGCGCGTGACTGGAACGGTCAGGCGATGCCGCGATTCAGCCCTACCGGCCGCCAGCTGATGGACCCGATGACCGCTTATCAGACCGTCCACATGCTCGAAGGCGTGGTTCAACGCGGGACCGCGACCGCCCTCAATAATCTCGGTCACCCGATTTTCGGCAAAACCGGCACCACCACTGGCCCAACTGATGTCTGGTTCATCGGCGGCACGCCCAATTGGGTGGCGGGTGTCTATCTCGGCTATGATCAGCCGCGTAATCTGGGCGGTTCGGCCTTTGGTGGGACTATGGCGCTGCCGATTTTCCGGCAGTTTGCGGTGGAGGCGCTGCGCGGCCAGGCGCCAACGCCGTTTATCGCCCCGCGCGGCATCCGCATGGTCCGGATTGAGCGGCGCTCGGGGCGGCGGGTGTTCGGCACCTGGCCGAGCGGTGAGAATAGCGCCGCCGTGATCTGGGAGGCGTTCAAACCCGAAACCGAACCGCGCCGGACGATCCGCCAGGATGAGCTGGAGGCCGAAGCCCCGGTGCGCCAGACCCAGCGCCGCGCCGCGCCCACCGAACGACGCCAGACCCAGGACCGCCGCCCGCGTGACAATGAGTTTATCGAACGCCAAGGCGGCGGCATTTACTGACACTTCGCCGGGCACTAATGGCTTGGGCAACAGGATAATGGTCACGCTTAGGCGCGGTCCCAAAGGAGCTACCAATGCGCGCAGAAGCGCAAAGCCATGTTGACCGGATTAACGCCGCGACCGCGCTCCTGCGCCGGTTCCTCGATTGGGACCGGGCGCTGGTGCGGCTTGATGAGCTGAACGCCAAGGTCGAAGACCCGAGCCTGTGGAATGATCCGCGCGCCGCGCAAGAGGTGATGCGCGAACGGCGGCGGCTTGATGAAGCCATCGACGCCACCCGGTCGATCGAACAGGAAATGGCCGACACGGTAGAGCTCGCCGACATGGCCGAGGCGGAGGGTGATGAGGGGCTGGTCGACGACGCAGTTGCGGCCTTGTCCAAGCTGGCCGACAAGGCCGACACGGACAAGGTCAAGGCGCTGCTGGCGGGGGAGGCTGACGGCAACGACACCTATCTGGAGATCCACGCGGGAGCGGGCGGCACTGAAAGCCAGGATTGGGCCGAAATGCTGCTGCGCATGTACCAGCGCTGGGCGGAGCGGCGCGGGTTCAAGGTCGAGCTGGTCGAGCATCAATCGGGCGAGCAAGCCGGCATCAAGTCCGCGACTTTGCAGATCAAGGGCGAGAACGCCTATGGCTATGCCAAGACCGAAAGCGGGGTGCACCGCCTCGTCCGCATCAGCCCCTATGATTCGAGCGCGCGGCGGCACACCAGTTTTTCCAGCGTCTGGGTTTATCCGGTGGTCAATGACGACATCGACATCGAGATCAACGACGGCGACCTTAAAATCGACACCTATCGCGCGTCGGGCGCGGGCGGGCAGCATGTGAACACCACCGATAGTGCGGTGCGGATTACCCATCTGCCAACCGGCATCATCGTCGCCTGTCAGACCCAGCGCAGCCAGCACAAGAATAAGGCTGAGGCGATGAGCATGCTCAAAGCGCGGATGTATGAGGCTGAACTGAGGCGGCGTGAGGACGCGGCCTATGCCGAACATGCCGCCAAAACCGACATTGGCTGGGGCCATCAGATCCGCTCTTATGTCCTCCAACCCTATCAGCTGGTGAAGGATTTGCGCACTGGCACCACCTCGACCGCGCCCAGTGACGTGCTCGACGGCGCGCTGGACCCGTTCATGGCGGCGGCATTGGCCCAGCGCGTGACGGGCGAACTGGTCATTGTCGAGGATGTTGATTGATGCGGCGCTGGTGGGCCATCCTGTCCGGCATCGCCGTCGTTGCTGCACTCGGGGCCGGGATAGTCTTCTTCGTGCCCGGCGCCAGCGCGTGGTTGCCCTTTGGCAGCGTCCGCCCCGACAGCGCCCAGCAATTCCCGCAAGCCAACCGCCCGGTTGCCCCCATCCAGTCGACGCGTTTTTCCGAAGAAGATGAGCGTGACCGGCGCGGGGAGGCCGATGATGTCATGAGCCGGGCGGGTATCACCCCGGGGATGACAGTGGCGGATATTGGCGCGGGTGATGGCTATTACACCATCCGCTTGTCCGAGCGGGTCGGGCCAACGGGCCGGGTGCTGGCGCAGGATATTCAGCCCAAGGTGATCGAACGGCTCGCCGACCGGATCACGCGGGAACGGCTCGAAAATGTTTCCATCAAGCTGGGCGCGGCGGATGATCCGCGGCTGCCCGCCAACAGTTTTGACCGGGTGTTGATGGTCCATATGTATCACGAGATTGAGGAGCCCTACGCGTTCCTCTGGCGGCTGTGGCCCGCAATGCGCGGCGATGGCGAGATTATCGTCGTCGACGGCAACCGCCCGATTGCCCAGCACGGCACCCCGCTGGCGCTGCTAATTTGCGAGTTTGAAGCGGTCGGCTACCGCGCGGTCGAATATGTCGAAAAGCCCAGTGCAGGCGGCTATTTCGCGCGGTTTGTGCGGGCGGCGAGGCGACCCGCGCCAGAGGACATCCGGGTGTGCGACAGCGGATAGGAAAGCCTGCGCTTCACCGATACTCCGGATCGGTATCAAACTCCGCAAACAGCGGGTAATCATTCGCGACACTATCGCGGAACATCGGTTCGCGTTTTTCGAGGAAGCTCGCCACGCCCTCCGCCGCGTCGGGCATCCGGCCGCGTTCAAAGATCAGGCGGCTGTCCCAGCGGTGCGCGACATTGGGGTGGTCCGCACCCATCATCCGCCATAGCATATGCCGGGTCAGCGCAACCGATACCGGAGCCGAATGCGCGGTCAACTCGCGGGCAAAGGCAATGGCGTCATCCACCAGCGCGCCCGGCGCGTGGAGTGAGCGGACCAGGCCCTTATCTTTGGCTTCGCTGGCATCAAACACCCGCCCTGAATAGCACCACTCCAGCGCGGTGGTTATCCCCACCAGCCGCGGCAGAAACCAGCTCGACGCCGCTTCCGGCACAATCCCGCGCCGGGCAAAGACGAAGCCGTATCGTGCCGTGTCGCTGGCCAGCCGGAAATCCATCGGCAGCGTCATGGTCGCGCCGATGCCGACCGCCGCGCCGTTAATCGCGCCGATCACTGGCTTTTTCGCGGCAAAGATGCGCATCGTCAGCTCGCCGCCATTATCGCGGACCAGATCGTGGCTGTAATCCGCGTTGCCTTTCGCATCGAACAGCGTGTCGCCGCCGGGCCGCTTGGTATAATCAAACGTCGATCCGCCAGAGCCCAGGTCCGCGCCCGCGCAGAACGCCCGCTCGCCGCTGCCGGTAAAGATGATTGCGCGCACCGCATCATCGGCATCGGCCTCATCCAGCGCGGCGACCAGGGCGTCCTTCATGCCCGGCGTAAACGCGTTCATCCGGTCGGGCCGGTTGAGGGTCAGGATGCGGATGCCGTCCTGATCGGTGATGGTGATGGTGGCGGGCGTGGCGGTCTCGGGCTGGGTCATGGCGGCGATGCTATGCTGCCGTGCCACTATGAGCAAGCCACACGAATTGCGCCGCGTTGCGGGTTCCGCTATTGGATTCGCATCGCCCCGGTGCTTGCGTCGTTTATCCGACGTCTGCGCCGGGGCTTCGACTTTGGTTTTCCGGGGAAATGCCACATGGCTCGTCGCCGCCAGATTTATGAGGGCAAGGCCAAGATCCTTTATGAGGGTCCGGAGCCGGGCACATTGATCCAGTATTTCAAGGATGACGCGACCGCGTTCAACGCTGAAAAGCGCGGGACGATCAACGGCAAGGGCGTGCTGAACAACCGGATTTCGGAGCATATCTTCACCCTGCTCGGCCATATCGGCATCCCCACGCACTTCATCCGCCGCCTCAACATGCGCGAACAATTGATCCGTCAGGTGGAGATCGTGCCAATCGAAGTGGTCGTGCGCAACATCGCGGC
>JANOPV010000293.1:0-2781 GCA_031422035.1 Sphingomonas sp.
AGCACCGTTGGCGTCTCGGCCACCATCGGCAAGGTCGCCGGGAACAGCTGCTGCTGGTCGGCAAAACCGAACCAGCTGGCGATCATGCTGTCATAGGTGGCGGTATGCGCAAAGGCTTTGGCGGCCAGCATTTTGCGCGCCGCTAGGTCGGTCGCACCGTCGGCGATGATCGCGGCATAGTCAGCCGGGTCGGTAATGATCGCGACATCGGCATGATTCTTCGCCGCGCTGCGCACCATCGCCGGGCCGCCAATGTCGATATTCTCGATAATGGCGTCGCGTGCCGCCCCCCGTGCGACCGTCGCGGCGAACGGATAAAGATTCACCACCACCAGATCGATCGCACCGATACCGTGCGCGTCCATCGCCGCGCGGTGCTCGGCATTATCGCGCACCGCCAATATGCCGCCATGGACGGCGGGGTGCAGCGTCTTGACCCGCCCGTCCATCATCTCAGGGTATCCGGTTACCTCAGCGACATCGCGCACGGTCAACCCAGCATCCCGCAGCGCCTGCGCGGTGCCGCCGGTCGACACCAGTTCAACGCCGTGCGCCGCCAGCGCGGTGGCCAGCGCAACGACGCCGGACTTGTCCGACACCGACAACAGGGCGCGGCGGATGGGGATGCGATCCATGAACATAATCTCTTTCGTCAGTCGAAAATCCTGCGCCTCAGCCAATATGCCGCAGCAGCCAGCCGACACTCACCCCGCCCGCCGGCACATCGCCGGTCAGGACAATCTGATAGGTCGGGTTGGGGCGGCCATTGCCGTCGACCCACAGGCTGTCTTCGATGGCGATGCTCGCGCCTGATGCGCGCAATTGCCAAAGCGCCCCGCCGGTAATCCGCAGCAAGACGCCCAACCCATCGGCGGTCAAGCTCGGCTCGACCAAAGGCCCCAGATGAAAGCGTACCGCAAAGCCCAGCGCGCTGCTCGCCCGCCGCCGCCGTCCATGCGGCACCAGCATATCTTCACCGCGCAACTCGCGGCCATGCGCCCCCAGGATCAACAGGCGGCGATGGCGAAAGCCGTGGTTGCGGACATAGCCGTCATGGCTCATCTCCAGCCGGCTGCCGCCAGCTGCGCCGTTGGTCCCGAGCTCGCGCCGGTCAATCTCGACCTCGGTCACACCTTTGCCGAGCGTCCCATTGGCAAGGATCGCGGTCGAATTACGGTCGCCTAGCACCAGTGTCGAATGCGCGGCGGTGGAGCGCAGGCCGCGCGCCAGCTCGGTGGGGATCAACGCCCCGGCCAGCGCCGCGCCCCCGCAATTAACCACCAACCGGTGCGGCCCGTCAGAAAATTCGATCGCGAGTGTGGAGGCGCAGCCGGCATCGGTCGTTCGCGCGACCGGCGGCGGCGCGGCGTCCACTTGCAACAGTGCGCTACCCGCGACCAGCCGCTGATAACCCCAGTCGCGCGCCTGGCGCAGCGGCCGGGCGCGCACGCCGCTCGCTGCAACCACCGCCTCAACCGTCGCCGCCGGGGTCGCACCGCTACCCTGCCAGCTGCCCAGCCCACCATCGCCATGCTGCAATGCCTTTAGCGCGGGAACGGCCTGCGCCAGCATCTCACCGATGAACGCGGGCGGATCGAGCCGCCGCATGGCGTAACAGCGGCTGAGCAGCGACAGTACCGCAATCGAATCCGCCTGCATTGCGGGCGCGCGGCTGACCGTGCCGCCATCGGCATAGAAGCAATTTTGCAAACTGCGTCGCAATCCGGCCTCACCAAAGCTACGGCGCGGATCACCGCCGGGCAGTGCGAGCCCTGCCGCCACCACTGCGCTCCACGCCACCAGCTGCGGCACGCCGGGCCGCTCACGGTCGGCGCTACGGTCGAGGTGGCGGGCGGTGCGGGCGATGCCGTTGAGCACTTTGGAACGGTGCACCAGATCGTCGGTCGACAGCAGCATCGGCGCATAAGCCAACCAGAACAGCAGTCGCCACCCGGCATTATCCGGTCGCCATGCCGGCTCGGCGATCGCCTCATCATGCGCGGCAAGCCAGCG
This sequence comes from Sphingomonas sp., assembly GCA_031422035.1. Taxonomy (GTDB): domain Bacteria; phylum Pseudomonadota; class Alphaproteobacteria; order Sphingomonadales; family Sphingomonadaceae; genus Sphingopyxis. The sequence goes on from JANOPV010000293.1 coordinate 2,014, forward strand.
TTTTTGCAATGCCTCGGCCAGCGGCGCGACATCTTCGCGCGGGCCAGCCGCCGCCAGATCGCGGACCCAGGCAAAGCTGTGAATATAGTCCGCAAAGGCCGGCGGGATGTCGAGCGCGGCAAAATCCAGCTGCGCGTGCGGCAGTTTCAGCCCGCGAAACAGGAAATGCCCGGCGCGCAAGGCCTTCCCCGCCGCCGGGTCACCCGCAATCGGAGCCTCTGGCACGCCGAGGAGTTTGAGCGGATACCGCCCGCGCAGGCGCAGCGCATGCAGCGGGGTGCGCCAGGTCAACCGATGAAAATTGGCAATCAGCCGATCGGTCAGGCTGCTGCCGCGCTCGTCGGTAAGGCGGATCAGCCGCATGCCGCTTTCGATGGTGTCGCTGCTGTCGGCCAGTGGCGCGATCGCCGCTACCACCTCATCATCGGCCAGCGCGCGATCTCTGGCGGTCACCTCGGTCACGCGCCGCGCAGCGCCGCGATATTGGCGGCATAATCATCCGGCCCACCGCGAAAGGTCGCCGATCCTGCGACCAGCACGTCGGCCCCGGCGGCGATCACCTGCGACGCTGTCACCGCATCTACCCCGCCATCAACCTCCAGCCGAATGTCGCGCCCACTCTTGTCGATCATCGTCCGGATGGCGGCGATTTTGCGCAGCTGGCTGGTGATGAAACTCTGTCCGCCAAAACCTGGATTGACGCTCATCACCAGCACCAGGTCAACCTCATCGATCAGGTAATCGAGCATCTTTGCGGGGGTCGCGGGA
>JANOPV010000294.1:0-5921 GCA_031422035.1 Sphingomonas sp.
GGGCTGCGCGCGCTTCAGGATGAAGGTGCGCTCGACGCGCTGCTCGCGGCGGTCGCGGCGACCCGCATTGCTGGTGGCCCACCCCTGTTCCTGAAGGTCGCGCCTGATCTTGATCGCGACCAAATCGACGGCGTCGTCCGCGCGGCGATCACCCATGGGGTCGACGCCCTTATCGTCGGTAATACGACGATCAGCCGTCCGCTTTTGGCCTCGCGCCATGCAGCCGAGACTGGCGGCCTGTCGGGCGCGCCGTTGGCTGCACTTGCGCTCGCCCGGCTCCAGGATTTCCGCAGCGCAACCGGCGGCGCGCTGCCGCTCATCGCGGCGGGCGGCATCGCCTCAGCTGATGATGTGTGGGCGCGGATGCGGGCCGGGGCCAGCCTGGTCCAGCTCTACAGCGCGCTTGTCTATAAGGGGCCGGGCCTCGCCGCCCGCATCGTCCGCGACCTTTCAGTGCGGATGACGCGGGACGGTGTGGCCCGGCTCACCGACATCATTGATGCCGATAGTCGGGCGGCTTAACGCCGCCGCCGCTCGGTGATCGACAATTCTGCCTGATGCGTTGGCTCGCCAAAGGAGCCGACCCAGACATCATAAACGCCGCTGGTTGGCTGGTTGAACACCACTTCGGCATTCAGGCTGTCATTGCTGTCATCGTTGCACACCCAATTGCCGTTGGCATCATTGATGACCAGCGTCGGGTCGCCAGAGGACGTCGCCCGGAAAATCAGCGGTCGACCGCGACCAGCGGTATAGCTCACCTGATAATCCGGTGCGCGCGCAATATTGCCCACGCAGCCTTCGCTTACCTGCGATGCATCGATGGTCCCGCCGGCGGTCAACCGCACGCGGCGCGGATCAGGCCGGAAACCGCGACGCAGGTTGATCGACCCATAGGTGGCGTCGAGCGCCGGGTCGGGCATCTCACCGGGCGGAGGCGGCACGTCAGTCCCAGTCGCCAATTCGCTAATCTCTAATGTTGCTGGGCTCCTGCCGCCGGCGCTGCCATAGGTGCCGACGAAAATCGTGTAGGTGCCGCTGCGTGGGGCGGTGAAATGCACCTGCGCATTCAGATCGCCGCCGCTGTCATCATCGCAATACCAGCGGCCATCGGGCGCCCGAACCGCCAATGTTGTGTCCGCACTGCTGGCCCGCGAACGGAAATAGAGCGGCAAGCTCCCGGCATTGTAGTTCAGCCGATAATCCGGCGCATTGTCGGCCATCCCGACACAGCCCTCGCCAATTCCGCCGAGGTCGACCGCCCCGCCCGCGGTGACCGACACGCTCGCCGGATCAGGCAGAAAGCCGTTGTTGAGGGTCGTCGCGCCATGGCTTGGCGGCAACGACGCGTTCTGCGCCATCGCCGGTCCGACGGTGATCAATATCCCCACTGCGGCGGATGCCAGCAGCGCTAGTTTCGCGGTTTTCATAAATACCTCCTGTTGCGTTACGGCGCGCGCCCGAACCACCGGTATCGCGGCGATAGGGGGTCGCTGCAATCCCGACTGTGACGCGCGTCACGGATTGACGCAGCAGTCTGGGTGGCTAGGGTCGCGCCATGCTTATTCCTGCTCAGCGCATGCTTGTCGCCCTCCTGTTCGCCATCACCCCGGTTGCGGCCACCGCCCAGACGGTTGTTGCACAAACCACAGCCCAGCCAGCGGCGACAGCCGAGGGTGTCGCGCTCGTGTCGTCCGCCGATGCCCGGGCCAGCGCTGCCGGGCGCGAAATGCTCGATGCTGGCGGCAGCGCGGCGGATGCGGCGCTGGCAACGATGATCGCGCTGACCGTGGTTGAGCCGCAGTCGAGCGGGATTGGCGGCGGCGGCTTCTTTGTCCACCATGACGCCGCCACTGGCAGGATCGCCACCATCGATGGCCGCGAAACCGCGCCGCGCCACGCCACGCCCAGCCGTTTTCTCGGTGCCAATGGCCAGCCCATCGGGATGCGTGAAGCGGTGCCCGGCGGGCTCTCGGTCGGCGTGCCCGGCAATATCCGGCTGATGGCCGACGCCCACCGCCGCTGGGGCCGGCTCCCCTGGGCGCGGTTGTTTCAGCCGTCGATCCGGCTCGCTGAGGAGGGGTTTGAGGTCAATGCCTTCCTCGCTGGCGCCCTCGCATCGACCACCGATCGTTGGGCGACCTTCCCCGAAACCCGCGCGCTCTTCTACATTGACGGCCGCCCAGCGCGTCAGGGCGAGCGTCTGCGCAATCCCGCCATCGCCCAGATGCTGCGCGAAATTGCCGCCCGCGGCCCCGACGCATTTTACCGGGGCGCAACCGCCCGCGCCATTGTCGCTGCAACCACCACCAACGCCCCGCGCAATCCGGGTGATATGACGCTGGCCGACCTCAGCGGATATCAGGCCCGCGAACGCGAACCGGTGTGCTTCATGTACCGCGTCTACCGTGTCTGCGGCATGGGCCCGCCCTCGTCCGGCGGCACCACTGTGTTGTCGATGCTGGGGATGCTTGAGCAGTTCGACTTGCGCGCTATGGGCCGCGACAATCCGATGAGCTGGCACCTGATCCGGGAGGCGATGCACCTCGCTTATGCCGACCGCGATGCCTATGTCGGCGACCCTGATTTCGTCGACGTGCCGGTCGCTGGCCTGCTCAACGAACAATATCTCGCCGCCCGCGCCCGCCTTATCAGCCCGTTCCGCGCGGCTGCAACCTACCTGCCCGGAACCCCGCCCGGCGCACCGGCACGGGTCGCAGCACCAGCGGGCGAAGTCCCCTCGACCAGCCATTTCGTCGCAGTTGACCGCTGGGGCAATGTCGTCTCGATGACCTCCACCGTCGAGGGGCCGTTTGGCAGCCAGCTGGTGGCGCGCGGGATGGTCCTCAACAATGAGCTCACCGATTTCACCCACATGCCGGTCCGCGATGGCGCGCTCGTCGCCAACCGGGTGCAGGGCGGGGCCCGTCCGCGCTCGTCAATGTCGCCAACCATCGTGTACGGCCCGGATGGCCGGGTGATCCTCGCGGTCGGCTCGGCTGGCGGCCCGCGCATCATCATGCATGTGCTCAAAACATTGGTCGGCGTGCTTGACTGGGGGATGAGCGCGCAGGACGCCGTGGCGCTGCCCAATTTCTTCCTCGCTGGCGATGGCGACATCATCGAAAACAACACCGCCGGGCGGGCGCTGGCGGAGCGATTGGCGACCTTTGGCCGACCGGTGCTCACCGGCGACCTGGGGTCCAAACTCAACGCTGCGGATCGCGATGCCGATGGCAATTGGCGCGGTGCCGCCGATCCGCGCAGCCTTGGTGCAGTTGCCGTCGCTGGCCCATCCGCTGGCCCATCCGCTGGCGCAGTCGCCACCACGCCGCAAAACTGATAGGATACAGATCGGATAGAAAGCGGGCCAACCGCTTCATCCCAGCCATTCCTCCCCAAGGAACGCGTCATCAATGTCCATCGCCAGCCAGATCGACGGCTTCCCCAATCTCGTCTCGCTATTGTATACGCGCGTCGATGAGCGCGGCGATGCGCCGTTTCTGTGGCACAAGGCGGATCGGCAATGGGTCAGTCAGAGCTGGCGCGAGGTTGGCAATCAGATAGCAGCGCTGGCCGACAGCCTGTCCCGGCTGGGCCTCAACCCCGGCGACCGGGTCGTGCTCGTTGCAGAGAACCGGCCTGAATGGCTGATCGCCGACCATGGCATCATGGCGGCCGGCTGTGTCACCGTCCCGACCTACACCACCAATACCGAACGCGATCATCAGCATATTCTCGACAATAGTGGCGCGCGCGCGGTCATCGTCTCCACCGCGAAACTTGCGCGCACCGTCATGCCTGCCGCGATGCGCTCCGGTGTCGAATGGATGATCGTGATGGAGGATATGCGCACCGCGCAACAGGGGCAGGTGCGGGTGCTCGATTGGGCGGCGCAGGTCGCCGACGGCGCCGACAAAGTTGCCAGCGTTCTCGCCCGCGCCGCCAATGTCCGGCGCGGTGACCTCGCCTGCCTGATCTACACCAGCGGTACCGGCGGCGCGCCGCGCGGGGTGATGCAGCATCACGGCGCGATCCTCCACAATATCGCCGGTGCCGCCGAAATCGTCGAACAGGATTTCGGCATTGAGGACGAGGTGTTCCTGTCCTTCCTTCCTCTCAGCCACGCTTATGAACATACTGGCGGGCAATTCCTTCCCATCAGCATGAGCGCACAAATCTATTATTCGGAGGGGCTGGAAAAGCTTGTCGCCAATATCGAGGAGACCCGGCCAACGATCATGGTCGTGGTCCCGCGCCTGTTCGAGGTTATCCGCGCCCGGATGCTCAAAAATGTCGAAAAACAGGGCAAGCTCGCCAATATGTTGCTGCGCCAGGCGCTCCGCATCGGGCGCAAGGATTATGAGGGGCAGATGGGCCTGCTCGACCGCCCGATGGACTTTGCGGTCAACAAGCTGTTCCGGCCAAAGATCGCGCAAAAATTCGGCGGACGGATGAAGGCGCTGGTCGCGGGCGGCGCGCCGCTCAATCCCGAGATTGGCATCTTCTTCCACTCGGTCGGCCTGACCCTGCTTCAGGGCTATGGTCAGACCGAGGCCGCCCCCATCATCGCTTGCAACCGCCCGCGCGGCGGCATCAAGATGGACACGGTCGGCCCGCCGCTGCGCAACACCGAAGTGCGCATTGCTGAGGATGGCGAGATTTGCGTGCGCGGCGAACTGGTCATGCACGGCTATTGGCGCAACGAGGTGGAAACCGCCCGCGTGCTCATGGGCGGCTGGCTCTACACCGGCGACATCGGCCATATCGACGATGCCGGGCGCGTCGTCATCACCGATCGCAAGAAAGACATCATCGTCAACGACAAGGGCGATAATGTCAGCCCGCAGCGGGTGGAGGGCATGCTCACCCTGCAACCCGAAATTCTTCAGGCGATGGTCTATGGCGACAAACGCCCGCACATCGTCGGCATCATCGTGCCCGATCCCGAATGGGCGGGTGATTGGGCAAAGGCCGCCGGACTGCCAACCGACATGAAATTGCTCAAAGAACATGACGCATTCCGCACGGCGGTCCGCGCGGCTGTTGACCGGGTCAATGGGGAGCTCAGCGTGACGGAAAAGGTCCGCAAATTCGAGTTCGCTGATGAGGCGTTCAGCATCGAAAATGAAGAAATGACCCCGAGCATGAAAATCCGCCGCCATGTTCTGAACCAGCGCTACGCCGAGCGGCTGGCCGGGATGTATAAGGCATAGGGGCTGCGCGTCGCTGCGCCACTTTTGGCTGTTCCCTGGCCACCCTAACCATTAAGGGCGACGGCCATCCTTAATATTCTGCCCAAAGGCTTCTCGCTGTGCCGCTCAATCCCGCCCTCTCTGTCGTCCTCCTGTCTGGCGGGCTTGATTCGATGGTGTGTGCGGCGCTGGCTAAAGAGGCTGGACAGCGCGTCATTGCCCTGACGGTCGATTATAACCAACGCCACGCGGTGGAGCTGCTCGCAGCGCGGCGGATCGTCGCGGCGCTCGGGATCGATGAGCATCTCATCCAGCCGATGGACCTGCGCGGTTTTGGCGGGTCGGCGCTGACGGCTGACATTGCCGTGCCAAAGGGCGGCGTCGCGCCGGGCATCCCGGTTACCTATGTGCCTGCCCGCAACACCATCTTTCTCAGCCTGGCGCTTGGTTTGGCGGAGGCACGCGGGGCAAAACATATCTACACCGGCGTCAACGCGCTCGACTATTCGGGCTATCCCGATTGCCGCCCCGAATTCATCACAGCCTTCACCGAAACCGCCCGGCTCGCCACCAAGACCGGCGCGGAAGGCGGCAGGTTCACCATTCACGCCCCGCTGCAGTATCTGGGCAAGGCCGAAATTGCGCAAGAAGCCGCGCGGCTGGGTCTGGCGCCTGAACTAAGTTGGTCCTGCTATGATCCGCAGCCCGCTGGACCCGCTGCCGTTC
>JANOPV010000295.1:0-16790 GCA_031422035.1 Sphingomonas sp.
GAAAATGGGTTTTGTGACGCCGATTAGCCGCTGGTTTCGCGGGCCGCTGGCGGCTGAAGCGCGGGCTCTGGCGGGATCACCGACGCTGGCGCGGACCGGGTGGTTCGATATGGCCGAGCTTGGCCGATTAGTGGCGGCACACCAGGCGGGTCGCGCCGATCATGGGCGGCAAATCTGGCAGTTTTTCATGCTGGAGAAGAGCGTGCAGCGCCTGTTCGGGCTCTAGGTTGCCGGGTAGCGCGCTTCGGCGAAGTATAGCCCATCAGGCGGGGCGTTGAGGCCTAGTTGTGTTCGATCGCACGCGGCGAGGGCTGCCGACAGGTCGTCGCCGGACCAGCGCCCGCGCCCGACCAGCGCCAGACAGCCGACCATTGAACGCACCTGATGATGGAGGAAGCTGCGGGCCTCTGCGCGGATGATGACGCGCTCATCCTCGCGCCGCACATCGAGCCGATCGAGCGATTTGACCGGGCTGGCCGATTGGCAATGGGCGGAGCGGAAGGTGGTGAAATCATGCAGGCCGACGAGCCGCTGGGCGGCGGCGTGCATGACATCGGCGTCGAGCGTTGCTGAGACTTGCCACGCCTGGCCCGTTTCGAGCGTCAACGGCGCGCGGCGGTTGATGATGATATAGTCATAAGCGCGACCGATGCAGGCAAAGCGGGCGTGCCAATCATCCGCGACCAATGTGCAAGCCAGCACCGCGATGGGGTGGGGACGGAGCAAGGCGTTGAGGGCCTCCCCGACACGGAACGGGCTGAGCGGGGTGTCGAGGTCGACATGCGCGACCATGCCGCGGGCGTGAACGCCGGCATCGGTGCGCCCAGCGGCGATAGCGGTGACGTCATGATGGCAAAAGGCACGCGCGGCGGCCTCAACCGCTGCCTGGACGCTGGGCCCATGCGGCTGACGCTGCCAGCCCATGAAGGGACGGCCATCCCATTCGAGGGTGAGGGCAAAGCGCCTCACAACAGGCGCGTGCCCGGCGCGATGGCAAAGCCGCGTAGCAGGTCCGCGGCTGCCATCGGGCCACGCCCAGCGCGCTGGACCAGGGTTGCGCGAATAGCGCCGGGGTTGCAGGCGATGGTCAGAGCGTCGTTAAGGATGGTGCCGGGCGGTGTGGATATGGCGCTGGGTGGAAGGACATCCGCGCGCAGGATTTTGACCCGCTCGCCAGCGACCTCAAACCACGCGCCGGGCGCTGGATTGAACGCGCGGATGGATCGCTCCACCTGGACTGCCGATAGGTGCCAGTCGATCTGCGCCTCATCCTTGGTGATTTTTACAGCGTAGGTGACGCCATCCGCTGGTTGCGGTGTCGGGGGATGGGCTGGCAAGTTGTCGAGGACGGTCGCCATCAGCGTTGCGCCCAGATCGGCCAGCTCGGCAGACAGCTCACCCGCTGTTTTGCTCGCAATCGGCGTCCGCCCTTCAAGCCGCACCGGACCGGTATCGAGCCCGGCCTCCATCTGCATAATCGCGACGCCGGTTTCGCGGTCGCCGGCCAAAATTGCCCGCTGCACCGGCGCTGCACCGCGCCAGCGCGGCAAGATTGAGCCGTGGACGTTGAGGCAGCCATAAGTCGGCGCGTCAAGGATGGGCTGCGGCAAGATCAGGCCATAAGCGGCGACGACCGCGACATCGGCATCCAAGGCGGCGAACGCAGCCTGTTCCTCGGCGGATTTGAGTGAGCGCGGGGTGTGGACGGAAATGCCCAATGCCTCAGCGCGGGTGTGGACCGGGGAGGGCGTTTCGCGTTTACCGCGGTTGGCCGGCCGCGGTGGCTGGCTATACACGGCAACGACATCATGCCCCGCGGTGACGAGGGCGTTGAGCGTTGGCACCGCAAAATCCGGTGTTCCCATGAAGATGATCCGCATCCCTGCGTCAAAGCAGCTTGTAGGGGCAAAGGGCAAGCCTTATCCCGCCGTCATGGCCTCATCCGAAATCGACGCATTGGTGCAACAACTGGCCCGGCTACCCGGTCTGGGCCCGCGCAGTGCCCGGCGCGCAGTGTTGCATTTGCTGAAACGGCGTGAAACCGCGATGGCACCGCTGCTCGCCGCACTGGGCAGTGTGAATGAGCGGCTGGCGACGTGCGGCACGTGCGGCAATGTCGATACGGTGGACCCGTGCGGCATCTGTGCCGATCCGCGCCGCGACGCGCGCAGTCTGTGCGTCGTGGAGGAGGTGGCGGACCTGTGGGCGCTGGATCGCGCGCGGCTGTTTCCCGGGCGCTATCATGTGCTGGGCGGCAAGCTGTCGGCGCTGGATGGGGTGACACCCGACGATCTGGGTATCGACCTGTTAGTGGCGCGGGTGACCGCGGGCGGGATTGACGAGGTTGTGTTGGCAATGAACGCGACGCTGGAAGGGCAGACGACCGCGCATTATATCGCGGACCGGCTGGAAGGATTGCCGGTGCGGTTGACGCAGCTGGCGCATGGATTGCCGGTGGGCGGAGAGCTGGACTATCTGGATGAGGGCACGCTGGCGCAGGCGCTGAGGGCCAGGAGGCCGGTGGGGTAGCGTCGAGCGCCCCTTGACCCAGGGCCTCGTCGTCCATAACTGCCACCGATGGCCATTCTTCCAATCATCGAGACGCCCGACCCGCAGCTGCGCGCCATTTCTGCGCCAGTGACGGTGTTTGACGGCGCGCTGAAGCAGCTAATCGCCGACATGTATGAGACGATGTATGATGCGCCGGGCATTGGGCTGGCGGCGATCCAGGTGGGCGTGGCGCAACGGATATTGGTGATCGACCTGCAGGACCCGGACCCCGACGACCCAGATGCCAAGCGCGTAGTGCGTGCACCGCGAACTTTCATAAATCCGGTTTTTTCCGATGAATCAGAAGAGCATAGCGTCTATTCTGAAGGGTGTTTGTCGGTTCCCGAACAATATGCTGACGTCACGCGCCCGGCCGAGATCACGGTCGATTGGCAAGATGTTGACGGCAAGGCGCACCGCGAGCGGATGACCGGGTTGATGGCGACCTGTATCCAGCATGAGCATGACCATCTGGAAGGCATTTTGTTCATCGACCATCTGTCGCGGATGAAGCGGGACATGGTGCTGAAAAAGCTGATAAAGCTACGCAAGGCGGCGTGAGTTTCAACCCGCGCGTTGACTATCATCCTGTTCCGTCTATGTTCGCATAATGACAAATCTGGCCGTTATCCTCATTGCCCTGGCGACGCTGGCTGGCGGGCTGCTGATCGGCTGGCTGGTGGGCGGACGCGGCGCATCTGGTTTGCAGGTGGAGCGCGACCAATGGTTGGCGCGGTTCAAGGATGCTGCGCGCGATCTGGAGGCTGCGGATCAGGAGCGCGAAGGTAGCGCGATTGCGTTGGCGACGCTGCGGGCCGAGCGAGAGGCCGACGGACGGGCGCATGCGGCGCAGCTAGCGACCTTGGTTGAGGCGCGCGATGCGCTGTCGGCGCAGTTTCAGGAGGTTGGCGCGAAGCTGCTCGAACGGGCGCAGGCGCAGTTTATGGATGCGGCTGGCGCGCGGTTCAAGGCGTCCGAGCAAGAGGCTGGGGCGCGGCTATCGCAGTTGCTGGCACCTGTGAATGACCGCCTACAACGCTATGAAGCAGCAGTGGAAAAAGTAGAAGTCGAGCGCCGCGACGCGTTCGGGCAACTGAACGGCCTGATGGAATCGCTGCGGGTCAGCAATGATTCGGTGCGGACCGAGGCAGCGCGGCTGGGCAACAGCCTACGTAATGCGCCCAAGGCGCGCGGACGTTGGGGCGAACAGCAATTGCGCAATGTCCTCGAAACGTGCGGCCTGTCAGAATATGCCGATTTCCAGACCGAAGTCAGCGTGGTTGGCGGCGAGGGTGAGCGGCTCCGCCCTGATGTGGTCGTGCGGGTGCCAGGCGGCCAAAGCCTGGTAATCGACGCCAAAGTGAGCCTCAATGCCTATCAGGATGCGTTTAACGCTGAGGATGAGGGCGTCCGCAGCGCAGGGCTGGCGGCGCACGCGGCGGCGGTGAAGGCGCATATCAACGCGCTGGGCAACAAAGCCTATTGGGCGCAATTTGAGGACGCGCCCGATTATGTGATCCTGTTCATCCCGGGCGAGCATTTTCTGTCGGCGGCGTTGGAGAATGATACCGGGCTATGGGATTTCGCGTTTGAAAAACGCGTATTGCTGGCGACACCGACCAATTTGATTGCGATTGCCCGAACAGTGGCGGCGGTCTGGCGCCAAGAACGCGTGGTCGAGCAAGCGCGCGAGATCGCGACCCTGGGCAAAGAGCTCTATGCGCGGATGGCGACCATGGGCGGGCACATTGCGCGGGTGGGCAAGAATCTGGATACCGCCGTTGGCGCCTATAACCAGTTTGTCGGCAGTTTTGAATCGCAGGTACTGACCCAAGCGCGGCGGTTTGAGGCGCTGGACATTGATACAGCGGGCAAGGCCATCGACATGTTGCCGATTGCGGAAAATGCCGTGCGGCCACTCGTCAAGCTAGCGTCAACTGGACCAGAGGCTTCCGACTGACGGATGGGTGCTGGCGGCTAATCCCAGTCTTCGCGGCGTAGCGCCATCGTGCTGCCATCGGGTGCCGTCCAGGTCATGGTCATGCGCTCGCCAAAGCGGATGGTCAGTGGCTGACGCATGATTGCGGTAGCCAATTGCTCCTGCGCGTTGCGGGGGCCGTCGCACGCCATGCGGGTGGTGCTAAGCTGGCTGAACGTGAGCCGCTCGCGCGCTTGTGTAAAGCTGCTCATCACGCGGTTGCAGCCAGTTGTGCCGGTGATGCGGCCGTCCAAGAAGCTGATGATGGTTTCTACATCAGCCAGCACGGGGCGGCCATTGATCGCGGTAATACGCCAGGTTGAGCGTTCGAGAGCGGCGCTCATCGGCTCACGCACGGCGCCACCGCACCCGGCCCAGTTTCTGCCGCCGACACGCACGGTGACCGTGTCGCGATACCGGCGTTCGCTCATGCCGTCGCTGCACGCTTCGTCTGTACGGATTCGCACCTGCATCGCAGCGGTTTCGTAGACCCGCTCTTCGCCAGAACGGCGCGGACCAGGATTTCGCGCGATGGTTCGCGGCTGATCGACGCCGCTGAAGTTAAGCTGTTCAGGGGTTATCTCAAGGTTCCAGAACGGCTCGGTGCCAAGCGCAAAATAGGCTGGGGCGATGTCACGCGGCGTTGTCGCGCAGCCGACGAGAAGCGCGAGAGCGGGCAGGGCGCCAAGTGCATGATATTGTTTCATCTTGATGCTTTCCTAGGCGACCGTTGCTGCACGCACAATGAACGCGCTAATCCAGCGGGCGTTCCTGCTGGTCGAGCACGGTATAGGCCATGACGGCGGCAGCGACAGCGGCGTTGAGGCTGTCGGCTTTGCCGCGCATCGGCATGCGCACGCGGACGTCAGCAGCGGCCTCATAGTCAGCGGGCAGGCCGCGTGCTTCGTTGCCGATCAAGACGAAGGTTGGTGCAGGGTAGCTGGGGGCGCGGTAATCGATGCTGTCAGCGGCGAGGCTGGTGGCAACGAGTTGGCCCGGTCCGGCGCGCAGCCAGGTGATGAAGTCGCTCCAGCTGGCATGGGCGACGACCTGGGTAAAGATCGCCCCCATGCTGGCGCGCACGGTTTCCACGGAGAAGGGGTCCACACAGTCGTCTATCAGGATGACACCGCCCGCGCCGACGGCGTCGCCGGTGCGGAGCATGGTGCCAAGATTGCCGGGATCGCGCAGTGCCTGTGCGACCAGCCAGATCGGCGCACTGTCCCGATCGATGGTGGCCAGTGGGGTCAGGCGTTCGCGGTAGACGCCGACCACAGCCTGCGGATTATCCTTGCCCGAAAGCTTGGTGAGGATGGCCTCGGTCGTGCGGAACACTTCGCCGCCGTTGGCGAGGGTCGCGTCGGCCAATGCGCTGGCGAGCGAGTGGGAGAGGCCGGTTTCGCTGAGGAACAGCTGTTCGGGGAGGATGCCGCAATCGCGCGCCTCTGTGGCGATGCGCAGCCCCTCCGCGAGAAACAGTCCAGTCGCGCGGCGCGCCTTTTTATCGCGCAGGGCGCGGGCAGACTTAACCTGATCGTTAGCGGTGCTGGTGATGTCGCGGATGACGCCTGGGTCCATGATGGCGAGGGGACGCGGCACGGACAATCAGTCCTCGCCGAAGCTATCCTTGATGAGGCCGACCAGCTTGCGCAGTGCCGGTTCAGCGCCGTCGCCGCTGGTATGGATCGTGATGCTGTCACCGCGCGCAGCCCCAAGCATCATCAATCCCATGATCGAGGTGCCGTTAACCCGGCTGCCGTCCTTTTCGACCTCCACCTTTACCCCGTCGGGTAAGGCGGCGACGAAATTGACGAATTTGGCACTAGCCCGCGCATGCAAGCCGCGCTGATTGGTGATGGTGACGGTTTCAGCCATCGCGGTCATGGCGTGGTGCCCAGCAGTTCTGACGCGACCGAGATGTATTTTTGCCCCGCCTCCCGCGCCGCCCGCACGGCTTCGCGGATCCCCATGGAACGGCGAGCCGATTCGAGGCGAATCAGCATGGGGAGATTGACGCCAGCGATCACCTCGACTTTGCCCGGATCCATGAGCGAGATCGCCAGATTTGAGGGGGTCCCGCCAAACAGGTCGGTGAGTAATATCGCCCCGCCGCTCCCCTGAACCTGAGCAATTGCGTCCGAAATTTCGGTCCGGCGCAGTTCCATATCATCATTTGCGCCGATGCAGACTGTCGCTACCGCGCGTTGCGGCCCGACCACATGTTCCATCGCGACGCGGAATTCCTCGGCCAGACGACCGTGCGTTACGAGGACAAGACCAATGGGAGGGACGGGCGGCGCGGGCATGGAAGCGGTTGCCTTAGGCGCTTGGCGCGCTGCCCTCAAGGCTCTCCTGATGCGGTGACGTCAGATTTCGGTGCAACAGATGCGGTTGGTAGCCCGCAGCGAGTAGCGTTGCGGTAACCCGGCTCGCCACATGCACCGACCTATGCCGGCCGCCGGTGCAGCCAAAGGCAATGGTCAGATAGGCGCGATCAGCCTGTTGGTAGCGCGGCAGCAGCGCCAGCAGGAGCTGTTCGATGCGCGATACCGTGTCTTCATAGGCTGGGTCGGCGGTGATGTGATTGACGACGCGCTGTTCAAGTCCGGTCCCGGACCGGAGCTCCTCATCCCAATAAGGATTGCGCAAATAGCGCATATCAAACACCAGATCGGCATTGCGCGGCATCCCTCGGGAATAGCCGAAGCTGAGGATATTGATGCTCAGGCCACTATCATTGGCGCGGATGAAACGCTGACGCATCTCAGCCTTTAAGTCATTGCTGCTGAGATTGCTGGTATCGACCAGATATTCTGCCCAGCGACGCAGCGGATCAAGCAATTCGCGTTCCCGAGCGACGCCATCGGCAACTGGTCGGTCTTCGGCGAGCGGGTGGCGGCGGCGGGTTTCGGTGAAGCGGCGCTCAAGCTCACCGCCCGCACAATCTAAGAACAGGGTGGTGACGTCGTGCCCACCGCGTTCGCGAAGCCGCTTGATCGCGCGGACGACGGCATCGGCGCTAAAGCCGCGCGTGCGGCTATCGACGCCGACAGCGAGTGGACGCGCCGTGCCATCGGCGGTCATCGGTGACGGGGCGGCGAGCAACGAGCGCATCAGGCCCAGCGGGAGGTTATCGACCACCTCCCAACCTAGGTCCTCCAGCGCCCTTAACGCGGTGGATTTACCCGCCCCCGACATACCGGTGACCAGCAAGATAGTTTGAGCGGCGGTTGGCGGTTTATCGGGCACCCAGTCGTCCTAATGCCCGAAGCGGTCGAGGGCCAGCAGGACCTTTGCCGAAGCGGAGGCTTCAAACGGGTAAAGCGCGATTTCTGGGATGGAAACGCCGTCCCAAGGCCCTGCAGCCCCAAGTTGCGGTTCCAAGTCATCGAGCGGTGCCGCAACCAGCCGAATGGCAAGCGCAAAGGGTGCACTTTCGCTTGACCGGGCGGCGGCAATTACACCCACGCCGCGCACGGTGAGCCGATCAGACCCGCGATCAGGACGATGGACGACCAAGGACTCACCCTCATAAGCAATGGCCACCGCATCATCAGCAACCAGGGCCGCGCCGTCGCCGATCAGCCTGAGCGCCAGATCAGATTTGCCGCAGCCACTAGGGCCAGTCAGCAGCACCGCCCTGCCAGCAATGGCGACTGCGGTGCCGTGGATTAACACGGCGCGGCAGCCGGCAAACGCACTTCAAAACAGGCGCCCGCGATGCCATTCTCGCGATCTTCGGCGGTGATTGTTCCGTCATGGGCGTTGACGATGGTGCGGGCGATGGCGAGGCCGAGGCCGCTGTGCAACCCAAAGCTCTCATGCGCGTCCGGGCGGAGCGAGTGGAAGCGGCGGAAAATTTCCTCACGCTTGTCCAAGGGCACTCCAGGCCCGTCATCCTCAACTCTCAAGACCACCTCGGTGCCCGCACATGTTGCCGAAAAGCGCACGACGCCGTCAGCCGGTGAGAAGGACAGTGCGTTGTCGAGCAGATTTTCGATGACGCGCGCAAGCTGGGCGCGAACACCCGGGACGGTGGCCGTGCCAGCGCGGGGACGGGCGAGCGCAATTTGCGGCATATCAGGGCCAGCACGCTGGCGCCGGGTTTCGATGATGGCTTCGATCAGCTCACCGAGATCGACCGTTTCAAAGCGGGTGCGGGAGAGCTGGGCATCGAGCCGTGAAGCCTCGGCAATGTCGGTCACTAGCCGGTCGAGGCGCTGCACATCCTCAGCGGCGATACCCATAAGTTGCGCCCGCAATCCGGGGTCGTCGACACGGTCGAGGGTTTCTATGGCGGAGCGCAGCGAGGCGAGCGGGTTTTTGAGTTCGTGGGTAACATCGGCAGCGAATTGTTCACCAGCATCGATCCGGGCGCGCAGGGCCGACGCCATGTCGCTGATGGCGCGGGCGAGCTGGCCGATTTCATCGCGCCGATCCGGCAGACGAGGCACAATGACGTCGCGTTCACGGCCGAGGCGGACCAACAGTGCGGCACCAGCGAGCTTGCGCAGCGGCTCAACAATCGTGCGCGCGAGGAACCGTGACAGCAGGATTGATAGAATGAGCGCCGCCGCGAGCACCAGCAGCCAATCCAGCCGTTCAGCGCGGACCGTGCGCGTCACTTCACGCGCGTTGGTTGTCACTAGGATGGCAGCGCCGGTCGCCGGAACCCTGACCCCGGCGCTAATCATCGGGGTGCGGTCTGGCGCGTAGCGATAGGCGGTGGCTGCGATACCGCCGGTGCGTGGTTGGGCTAATTCTGGCCAAGCTGCGGCAGTGTCGCTGGCGGGCTCTGCATAATTATCGGGGACAGGCGCACCAACGACCCAGTCGATTGCACGGTCCATAGTCCGCGCGATATGGCGTTGCCATGCCTGCGCGGCGGGGTCACGCAGCTGGTAGGTCGGACGTGCCGCAGCGAAGCTGTCAAAGCGCAACTGGCCGTCAGGAGCATAGAGGCGGACGCGGGACAGCCGGCGACGACCATATCCAACCGCATAGCTGCTGAATTCTGAAGGGCTGGCCCAAGTCGCCAAGTCGGACAGTAGCTCGGCGTCGCGGGCCAACCCCGCTCGCTCCTGGTCGACCAGTCGCGAGCGATAGGTGTCGAGGTAAAATAGCCCGCCAGCAAGCAGCGCGACAACGAAGATGTTGACCGCCAAGATGCGCCAACGGAGCGGCACGCGGACCGCCCACGGCGATTGGCTGACGCCATCATCGAGCGCTGCAATAGTCATTTGCTGTTGAACCGGTAACCGGCACCATAGAGCGTTTCAATGGCGTCAAACTCCGGATCAATGATACGAAATTTACGGCGCATACGTTTGATATGACTATCAATTGTTCGATCATCGACATACACATCATCCTGATAGGCGATGTCGAGCAGCTGGTTACGGCTTTTTACAATACCAGGGCGGTCGGCGAGCGCGGTTAGCAGCAGCAACTCGGTGACAGTCAAGGTGACGGTCGCCCCATCCCACTCGACCAGATGACGATCTGGATCGATAGTCAGCCGTCCGCGAGCGATTGGTTCGGCAGCAGGCTCGGCGGTTGCTGAGGTGTCAGCAACATCGATCTGTCGGTTAAGCTCGCAGCGGCGAAGGATTGCGCGGATACGCGCGATGAGCAGACGCTGTGAGAAGGGTTTGGCGATGTAATCGTCGGCACCCAAGGCAAGCCCGATCGCTTCATCCATCTCATCATCTTTGGACGTGAGGAAAATTACCGGAAAGTTGCTGTGCTCGCGGACGCGGCGCAGCAGTTCCAACCCATCGAGCCTGGGCATCTTGATGTCGAACACGGCCAGATCCGGCGGGGTTTCCCGCAGTGCCTTCAACGCAACCTCGCTATCTGTATACACGCGGGTCGCAAACCCCTCGGCTTGGAGGGCGATGGATACCGACGCGATGATGTTGCGATCATCATCAACAAGCGCGATTGTGGCGGACATTCGGGGCGGCCCCTTGAGTAAACGGCCTGATACGGCGTCCGGGACTGGCTAGCGAGGCTAGACTGCAGCTGCAACCTAGCTTTTGCCGGTGCAAGTAATCATTCGGTCGTTTGACAACGATTGCAGGGGCGTTTGCCCTTTACGCCAGCGACACCCGGCGATAACGGCTGCGTCAACCGCATACGAATGCGTAACCCATGTTCAAGCCGCGCACCCACCCCCCATTTTCAGGGCAACGCTGCTTATGAAGGAGCCTAAGTGATGACCCTTTCCATTGGCGGGCACAGCATCGCGACCCGCGCCGAGCTGTTGGTTGACTTGCAAACCGCGCCGCTCGTCGAGCACGCGGTTCGCAACGGTGAGGGACTGATGGCCAAAGATGGTCCACTGGTCGTCGCGACGGGCGCGCATACGGGGCGTTCAGCGAACGACAAGTTCATCGTGCGCGATGCCGAGACCGAGGACAGCGTGTGGTGGGGCAAGGTCAACAAGGCGATGACGCCAGCGCATTTTGCCGCACTTAAGGCCGATTTTTTTGCGGCGCTGGCCGACAAGGATCAGCTGTTTGTCCAGCATCTGTTCGGTGGTTCGCAGCCCGAACACCGGGTCAATGTGCAGGTCATCAACGAACTTGCCTGGCACAACCTGTTCATCCGCACGCTGCTAGTGCGGCCCAACGCTGAGGAACTGGCCGCATTCGTGAGCGATTACACCATCATCGACTTGCCTAGCTTTCGCGCCGACCCCGCGCGCCATGGGTGTCGCAGCGAGACGGTAGTTGCCGTCAATTTCAGCGAAAAGCTGATCCTGATCGGCGGCACCGCTTATGCCGGCGAGATGAAGAAGTCGGTGTTCGGCCTGCTCAATTATATGCTGCCGACTAAGGGCATCATGCCGATGCATTGTTCGGCTAATATCGGGCCAGATGGCGATACGGCGGTGTTTTTCGGCCTGTCGGGGACTGGCAAGACGACCCTGTCGGCGGACGCATCGCGCACGCTGATTGGGGACGATGAACATGGGTGGTCCGACACCGCAGTGTTCAATTTCGAGGGTGGTTGTTACGCTAAGATGATTCGGCTCAACGCCGAAGCGGAGCCCGAGATTTTCGCGACGACCAAGCGGTTCGGCACGGTGTTGGAGAATGTCGTTATCGACCCGGTCACGCGCGAGATTGACCTCGACGACAATAGTCTCGCGGAAAATTCGCGCGGGTCCTACCCGATCGAGTTCATTCCCAACGCCAGCGCTGACAATATGGGGCCGGTGCCGCGTACCATCGTGATGCTGACCGCAGATGCCTATGGCGTGCTGCCGCCGATTGCTCGGATGACCCCGGATCAGGCGATGTACCATTTCCTATCGGGATACACTGCGCGCGTCGCCGGCACCGAAATCGGCGTGACTGAGCCTGAAGCGACGTTCTCGACCTGTTTTGGGGCGCCGTTTATGCCTCGCCATCCGTCGGTTTATGGCAATCTGCTGAAAGAGCGCATCGCCAAGGGCGGCGTGACCTGCTGGCTGGTCAATACTGGCTGGACCGGTGGCAAATATGGCGTTGGCAGCCGGATGCCGATCAAAGCCACCCGGGCGCTGTTGAATGCAGCGCTCGATGGCAGCCTGAATGATGCTGTGTTCGTCAAGGACGCGAATTTCGGGTTTGAAGTGCCGGTGGCGGTCGCAGGCGTGGATAGCGCGATCCTCAATCCGCGCGACACCTGGGCTGACAAGGCGGCGTATGACGTGACGGCGCAAAAACTGGTTGGCCAATTTATCGAGAATTTCGCGCAATTCGCAGACCATGTCGACCAATCGGTTCGCGAAGCCGCACCCCGCGCCGCCTAACTAGCCCGGATCAAAGTTCCGGGACCAATTCCGGAGTTTGATCATGCTCGAAAACGAATATTCGCCGCGCCTCTTTACCGATGATGCTGCGGTGATGCGTGTCGGTCAGGGATTGCTCGATCGTGCTCTGCCGCGCGCTGACTGGACGCATGAGGCGCATCTGGCGGCGTGTTTGTGGCTCGTCACTGTGCGACTGGAGATTGATGCGGAAAGCGCGCTTCCGGGCATCATTGCCGAGTATAATGTTGCGGTGGGCGGCGTTAATGACGACGAGCAAGGCTATCATGAAACGCTGACACAGCTTTATCTTGCAGGGGTGCGCGCGCATGTTGCGGCGGCCCCCGCGATGGCGCTGTGTGCCGCTGTCAATGTGCTGCTTTGCTCAGAGCGCGGGCAGCGCAACTGGCCGATGATTTTTTATTCGTCGGAAGTGCTTTTTTCCAAGCGCGCGCGGCGCTACTTTGTCGAACCGGATCGCTGCGCGTTCGATGCGGCACTGGCGGATGTCCGCTGTGCCCCGCGTATCGTCCCGGTGGCAATGGATGGAGGATGACATGGGTTTACTCGACGGGCTCTTGGGCCAACTCGGCGGTGGCAACCAGATTGCTGAGCTGGCTGGCCGCTTTGGCATCAGCGAAGAGCAGGTGCAGCAGGGCATGGCGGCGCTGGGCCGTGCGCATGCTGAGCCGGGTGATACGGTTGCCGGTGCTGCATCGGCAACCGGGCTGTCGGCTGATACTTTGCAAGGGATGGTCGGTGCGATTGGCGGCGAAGGTGCGCTTGGCCAGATTAGCGGGCTGATCGACCGCGATGGCGACGGCAATCCGCTCAATGACTTAACGGGCATCGCCGGGCGATTGTTCGGACGCTGAGAGCGTCAGATAAAACGAAGGGCGCGGGTGGTCATAGCCACCGCGCCCCCGTTTAACTCAGCCTCAGCCTAAGTGGCTTAGTCGAGCAGTTCAGCCGGAACTTTACCGCCATTTGCGGCCAGTTCCTTCAATACCGCTTTGTGCAGCATGATATTCTGTTCAGCAGTGCCTTCATAGCCACCAATGCCTAGTTCTTGCGCCAATTCGCTGCGGTTGGCGTAGCTGGCATCCATGTCGAGTGACTTCATCAGATCGACGATGGAGTTGCGATAGTTGAGGGTGCCGCCCTTGGCCGCAGCCTTGGCCATCAACACGGCGTCGACATCAATATGTGGTTTGGCAACGACTGGTGCGGCTGCGCCTGCGGTCGAGGTTGGAGTGGCGGGAGCGGCGGGGGCCGCTGGTGCATCATGACCGAAAATTGCGTCGCGAATGCTGCTGAAAATACCCATGGGGAAACTCCTGTCCTTAGTGTGTCTGGTGGTTTGGCCTTGTCGCCGCTCCATAATCCGCGCACATCTTTATCGTCATGGCGAGCCGAATACCGGATCGCCCGGGCGGAATAGCAGGTGGATAACAAAATGGATATTGCAGAAACGCTCAGGCAGACCGGCGCGCTCGATTCGGTCGCGCGCGAACTGGGCATCGACCCGAGCATTGCCGCCGCTGGTGCAGCCGCGTTGCTCCCCGCCATTTTGGGCGGTTTCAAACGTGAAGCACAGGCCCAGCCCAATGGTATCGAAGGCCTCGGCGGACTGTTGCAGCAGATGGGCGGCGGCGGCTTGCTGGACGCTGTGGTCGGCGCGCAGCCCACCCCGGTGGAGCAGGGCAACGACATTCTCGGCCAGATTTTTGGCTCACGTGAAGTGAGTCGCGACGTCGCCGGGCACGCCGCAGCGCAAACCGGGATCAATGTCGATACGTTGAAGCGGATGCTGCCGATGATCGCGATGCTGGTTGCCGGGTACATGGCGACGCAAAGCCGAGCTGCACCAGCGGGCGGTGCGGCTGCGCCAGACGCCGGCGGCCTCCCCGGCGCGCTTAGCGGAATGCTTGGCGGTGGTGGCCTCGGCGGTGTGCTGGGCAATGTGCTCGGCGGGATGCTCGGCGGTGGTCAGCAGGCCCCGGCGGCACCAGCTGCACCCGCAGCGCCAACCGGCGGTCTTGGCGGGCTGGCGTCGATGCTCGACCTAAATGGCAACGGTAATCCGCTCGACGACATTATCGGCATGGCCGGACGGATGCGCGGTGCGTGATATGCGCGATTAGCGCGGGGTAATGATAAGCGCGCCGGCGCGCGATGCGGTTACCACTGCATCGGCGCCGGCGGGCATATCCGGGCCTTCTGCGGGCCAAACCGAGTCGCCGACCCGGACGCGACCACGACCGCCGATAATGGCGCTATCGACAATCACACTTTCGCCCACGAGCCGTGACAGGCGATCATTGAGCATCGGGTCGTCGCTGGCGATGGGGGTGTCGCTGAACCAGCGTTTGCCGAAATAGATCGCGACCATTGCGAAGATGGCGAACAGCACAAGCTGGACGACGCCGCCGATGCCTGTCGCCAGCGTGACCGCTCCAGTCAGCAGCGCCGCAATGCCAAGCCAGAGAAGCAAGACACCCGGCAACAGCATTTCTAAGCCGCACAGGATGAGCCCGGCGGCGATCCAGCCCCAATGCGACTCAAGATTTGAGAAATCCATGTCGGGCACCCTTTATTGCTGTTCAAACGGGCCGCGACGGCGCGCAGCTGGGGTGGTGGGTGTTGGTGTGGTTGGCGGAGCGGTTCCAGTTAGGGCCTCTCGCGCCAGTTCACCGATGCCGCCCAGCGTGCCCATGAGCTGGGTCGCCTCGACCGGGAACAAGATGGTTTTGGCATTGGGCGAAGTGGCAAATTTGCCGATGGCTTCAACATATTTCTGGGCGATGAAATAGTTGATTGCCTGAGATCCTGATTCGGCAATGGCCGTTGACACGACGCTGGTTGCCTTTGCCTCGGCCTCGGCCTCACGCTCGCGGGCTTCGGCGTCGCGAAAGGCCGCTTCCTTGCGCCCTTCGGCCTGGAGGATCTGGCCTTGCTTCTCACCCTCAGCGCGGAGAATTTCGGCGGCGCGAAACCCTTCGGCTTCGAGAATGTTGGCGCGCTTTTCACGCTCTGCCTTCATCTGCCGCGCCATCGCGTCGGAAATATCGCGGGGCGGGCGAATATCCTTCACCTCCACTCGGGTGATTTTCACGCCCCATGGCGATGTCGCATGATCGACGACGCCGAGCAGACGCCCGTTAATGTCGTCGCGTTTTGACAGGGTTTCATCGAGGTCCATCGACCCCATGACGGTGCGCAGGTTAGTTGTCGTGATCTGCATGATGGCGACATAGACGTCGGACACTTCATACGCAGCCTTGGCAGCGTCGAGCACTTGAAAGAAGACGATGGCGTCAACCCCGACCATCGCATTGTCGCGGGTAATGATCTCCTGGCCCGGAATATCCAGCACCTGCTCCATCATGTTGACCTTGCGACCAACCCGCTCAACGAAAGGAACGATAAGGGTCAGGCCGGGCGTCGCCACCTTGGTAAAGCGACCGAAGCGTTCAATCGTATAGGCGTAGCCTTGCCGAACCATTTTGACCGCCGACAGCACGTAAATGACCGCTAGCGCTGCTAGCAAAAGCGCAAAATATCCCATGGCCCACTCCTCGTTTCCGTATAACCTGAATGTAGCGGCATTGCGCCGCACTCCAAGCGTTATTGCACTGAGCGTTTTTCGGCGGCATGGCGCGCTTATGACAACCCTTCGCACGGCCGTGTTCGCGGCCCTTTTCGCTACTATTTCCTCGCCGCTTGCCGCGCAGTCACTGGCCGATGCGCCGGTGACAGAGGCAGAACTGCGTGCGCACATCGCCGTGCTGGCAAGCGATGCCTATGGTGGACGACGGCCTGGGACGCCGGGCGAGACACTGTCTGCGCACTATATCGCCAGCCAGCTGTCAGCGGCTGGGTTTGTGGCCGGCGGCGAAGGCCCGATGGGCTGGTATGCGCCAGTGCCGTTGATTGAGCTAACGCCGCGCACATGGACCCTGGCCGCAACTTTGACCAATGGCGAGACGGCCAGTTTCGGCGACGACATCATTCTACGCGCGCCGCAGGGTGAAGGGCGCATCGACAGTGGCGAGGTCATTTTTGTTGGGCACGGAGTATCGCTGGCGGGCGGCGTTCCAGCAGGTGTCCGAGGCCGAATCGCGATCATGCTGGCGAGCGAACGGATCGGAGCGAGCGTTCAAGGCTTGCGGGCACGGCGCGACCTGTTGATCCGTGCGGGTGCGCAGGCGGTGCTGGTGATCGCGGACATACCAGCACCGTTCGCGTCGTTTAGACGCAGTTTTTCAACGGGTGCGATCCAAATTGCGCAGCCGCTGAGCAGTATCGCTATTGACGGTCTGTTGAGCGAAGAGACCGGCGCGCGATTGTTGAATGCAGGCGGTATCACCCCGACTGAGGCTGGTGCGCTGGCCGACGATGATGGCGACGCGGCAGCGCAAATGCTGACATTACGGCTGTCGCTGACCGCGAGCAGCACGGCGC